>JAITEW010000360.1 GCA_031281855.1 Treponema sp. | reverse complement strand
GGTTTGTGGCAGCTTATGAGGGCCCCAGGGATATCCTTGCTATAGCGTCTGTTTCAGGGACAGACAAGCGCTTTGAACTGGACGGCGGCCAGATAAGCTGGACCGGCGGGACTGCCGGGGTTTCGGGAATGGTGGATTTTTCCAATCCCATGGACATATCCTTTTCCCTGGACGCTTCTCACAAAAATATGGTGTATTACCTTGAAGGTTCGGTTTTGGACCGGGATTCCCTCAGCGTCAGAGGTTCCTACGGGCTCCAGGTGTACCTGGGTTCCGCCGGTTTTGGTTCCTATTCGGGCTATGCCAAAGGGGACAATATACCCATCCCTTCAGGGGATCAGTACGCCCAACTGGCTTTTCTTGTTTCGCTCCGTTATGATTCCCCCAGTTTCTGGTCTGCGGAAATCGACCGTTTTGAGCTAACCGGCATAGCTGCGCCGGATTCTTCTGCCGGGTCCCTGCGCTTTTCAGGCTGGGCCGGCCAGGACGGCGCCAGGATTCAGGACATCGTGTACGAAGACGGCAGCGGCGCCCTGTCCGGGAACCTGGACGCCGCGTGGGACCACGATTACCGGAACATCACCCTGAGCCTGGCTGTCAGGGACCGGGAAGACAGGGAGAGTTACAGCCTTAACGCTTCTTACAGGGACAGGCAGTTCAATGCAGCGCTCATCGGCAAGGGGATGAACCTTGCCCGGCTGAGCCGGAACACCCGCAACGCCGTTGCTTCAGGGGATTTCCGGCTTTCCTGGAAACCAGGGGAATCGTTTAGCGCCGAAGCGGAGCTCCAGTCCCTGGTTTTCCATTTTCAGGATACTGATATGAAGATTCGGGCCTCGGCTTCCCTGGATTCTGACGTATTTTTTCTGAGAGATGTACGGATGAGTTACGGCGGCCTGGAAGCCTCTATGCCCTACTTCAAGGCGGACCGCCGGATCAACCTGGCAGAAACCAGGGCCGAAATCCACGGCGCCCTGGCCGGCAGAGGGGTGGATGTTTCCTTCAGGAGCCAGGCTGAATTCAAGCGCCTCAGGTCCTGGCTCGACCTGAAAGAAGCGCTGGATTCCGTCAGCGGGTCCCTGGATTTGGATACTGCCCGTTACGATACCCTGGAAGCCGGGGAACCTTTCAGCTTTACCTTTTCCAGCCTCAGGGATGAACAGGGAAACCATATCGCCTTAAACGGCGGACCCAAAAATATGATCCGTTTCCGCTATTCTCCGGACAATACCGGTAAAGGGGATTTTTACGCCGCCCTGTCCGGCCCTTCACCTATAAGGGGTTCGTTTATCGGTTCCATTGATTCCAAAACCATCGACGCCCAGGTTTCGGATCTCTACGTGGACCTTGGTTCCCTTTGGCGTTTCGTACCCCCTCTGGACACTATTGCCTTTCCGGGCGGCATTGTCAGCGGTTCGGTACAGGTGTCGGGTTCCCTGAGCGATCCCGAATTCTACGGCTCCCTCAGGGCCTCCAGCATGCGCATCCGGGTGCCTGAATACATAACCGAGGATATCAGGCCGGTGCCGGTGGCGGTCTCCCTGGACGGGAACGAGATGACCTTCGGCCCTGTAGACGCCGTTGTAGGCGGAGGCTCCGGGCTGGTGTCCGCATGGTTCAGGTTTGAACGGTGGATACCGAATATTTTCAGTCTGGATATTGTTGTGCCTTTAGAGGATCCCATACCTTTCGGTTTTGATATTTCCGGCGTACTGGCGCACGGCCAGGTTTCGGGAAAGCTGAATCTGGCTATGGCGGACATGATTTTAACCGTTTCAGGGGATTTGACAGCCCAGAATACGGAAATAAGCCTTAACGCCGAGGAAATAGCCGCCCCTGACGCAGGCCCTCCGACAGGGATTATGACCGTTACGGACATCAGGATAAAAACCGGCAGGCGGGTGGAATTTTACTGGCCTAACGCGTCGTTTCCCATACTCCAGGCCTATACGGACCTGGGCACAGGGATACACATCACCAACGATGAGGCTGCCCGGCGTTTTACCCTCCAGGGGGACGTGCGCCTGCGGAGCGGCGAAATATTCTACTTAGAGCGGAATTTCTACATCCGCGAAGGAACCCTGTTCTTCAACGAAAACGAAGTTGACTTTGACCCCCGTATAAGCGCAAGGGCTGAAATCCGGGACCAGAGTGATGAAGGGCCGGTTACTATTTCCATGATAATCGACAACGCCCCTCTCAAATCCTTTGCCCCCCGTTTTGAATCCAGCCCGGCGTTGTCGCAGTTGGAGATTTTTTCCATACTCGGGCAGAATCCCCAGGGGCTGCCCGGAGACGCCGGAGACCGGCGGAATCCCATGCTTTCCTTCGCAGGCGACGCCCTTACGCAGTTCATTGTCCTCAGAAGGCTCCAGAAGTCCGTCAGGGACTTTCTGGGCATGGACATGTTCTCTATCAGGACCCAGGTGCTGCAAAACATGGTGTACCGCGCCGCGGGCGTCAACCCCGGGGGGGGAAACGCCCTGAACAGCAGCGGAGAGCCTGTGGAAAGAGCGTACCGGGCTGGTAACTATTTTGACAATACAACTGTTTTCTTTGGTAAATACATAGGATCGGATATCTTTGTCCAGTCCCTGTTTTCGTTCCGGTACGACGAGACAAAACAAACCTGGGGGGGATTGAAATTGGAACCCGAAATAGGCCTGGAGATGAGAAACCCTCTTTTTAACATCCAGCTCAACATGGCGCTGCTGCACCCGGAAAACTGGTTTATCAACGACGTTTCCTTCACTTTGACCTGGAAGAGGTCTTTTTAGGGCTCCTATGGTATACCGGTTTTCTTTTTTAGCCGTTATCTGTTATATTTACATAATTCAGCGAAGTACCGCGGCGCTGCTGCGGGAGTTTTAAGGAGTGTTGATGCGTTCAGGTATAGTTATAATCCTCATTGGGGCCATAACGTTTTGTGTTTTTGCCCAGGAAAGCGAAGAATGGTACCAGGGCAAACCTATACGAAACATCGTTTTTGAAGGACTCAATAACGTTAAGCTTTCGGATCTGGAAGGTATTACCGAACCCTTCATCGGCCGCACCTTCAGCGATGACGTTTACTGGGACATTCTGGGCAGGCTTTACGCGCTTGAGTATTTTGAAAGCATAAACCCCACGGCAGTCAGGGCTGACGCGTTGGGGAACGAAGTGGTCATCAGGTTTTCCGTTACAGAACGCCCTGTTATTTCAAGGATCAATTTTATCGGCAATTCGGGCCTCAGGAGGAATGAACTCCTGGACACGGTTACCCTCAAAGTCCACGATGTGGCGACTCCGGTCAAGCTCAAGGTGGACGAAACGGCCCTGATCAACAAATACCTGGAAAAAGGATACCCCGATATCAGGGTCCGGTCGGAGATGGTTCCCGGTACGAGCGGCTCTATTGTGATCAATTTCTATGTTGAAGAAGGGGAAAAGATAACTATCGAGGAATTCTACTTCGAAGGCAATCAGGTATTTTCCTCCAGGACCTTGCAGCGGCAGATGTCCCTCAAAACCAAGGGTATTATCGCCGACGGGGCTTACCAGGAGTCGAAACTCATTGCCGACAGGGAAACCCTGGTTCAGTATTACCGGGACAGGGGGTACATTGACGCTGAAATCATTGATGACAGCAGGGAGATAAGGAAGGACGAAAAGGGCAACAACAATATGACCATCACCTTCCGGATTTACGAAGGCAGGATCTACACCTTCGGGGGCATCACTTTCGAAGGGAACAAGATCTTCTCCACAGAACAACTGGAAGCCCTGGTTTATTCCAACCCCGGCGAAATTGTAAACGACCGGAAGATCCAGGCGGACCTTATCCGCATTTCAGACCTTTATTACGAAAACGGCTATATTTTCAACCGTATCGATCCCGTTCCTGTCAGGGATACCGAAGCAGGGACCCTTTCATACAATATCGTCATTGTCGAGCGGGGCAGGGCGCATGTCGAGAATATCATTATCCGGGGTAACAAGAAAACCAAAGACGAAGTGATCCGCCGGGAGATCCCCCTGGAGCCTGGGGATGTGTTTTCCAAGGCCAAGGTCATGGACGGCCTCAGGAACCTCTACAATCTCCAGTATTTTTCCACCAATATCGGCATCGACACCCCTGCGGGAAGCACCGACGCCCTGATGGACCTGGTGTTTACCGTCGAGGAGCAGCCTACTACCGACGTGCAGTTCGGCCTGACCTTCTCGGGAACATCGGACCCCGACGCTTTTCCGGTTTCCCTTATGACCAGGTGGAACGACCGTAACCTTTTCGGCACAGGGAACCAGATGGGCGCGGAGGTAAACGCCTCGCCGGATACCCAGAGCCTTTCGGTGGATTATACCCAGCGCTGGATATTCGGGCTGCCCCTTTCAGGGAGCTTTGACTTTACGGTCCAGCACACGAAACGCTACGCCGCTATGGACAACTTGCCGCCGTTCTTCTACAACGACGATAGGGACAGCGCCGTAGCCTACCCGGACGGCTTTGATTCCTATGACGATTACGTCAGCGACGGCAAAATTCCCCCTACAGAGTACCTTATGCCCTACAACCAGTGGCGCCTCTCGGTAGGCGCTTCTACAGGGTACCGCTGGTCAACCTTCCTGGGGAACCTTACGGTCTCAGGAGGGGTGCGGGTCGGCATGCTGCGCAGTATTTTTGACACCGAACTCTACAGGCCTTTCGATCCTGTTCTCAGGGACGAGAACAACAGGTGGACCCCTGCTACTTCCGTGTGGACCAGCGTGGCCCTGGATCAGCGGGACGTGTATTACGATCCCTCAAAGGGGTATTACGGGATCCAGCGGGTAGGCTATTACGGCCTTCTGGGGATAGAACACGAACATTATGTCAGGACCGATACCAAGGCGGAATGGTTCGCCACACTTTTCAACATACCTGTTACGGAGAACTGGAATTTCAAGGCTGTTTTCGGCGTTCATACCGGCCTTTCCTTCATCTTCCGCCAGCCTTTCTACAATACGCCTATTATCGAGGAAGCCAACCAACTGGCTGTGGACGGTATGTTCAACGGACGGGGCTGGAGCGGCGAATACGGCCGCAAGGGCTACGCGCTCTGGGAGAACTGGGCCGAAGTGCGGTTCCCGCTGGTTCCGGGGATTCTGGCCTGGGATTTCTTCTTCGACGCCGCTGGGGTCAAAAAGACACCTGGGGATTTCTTTACCGCCTTTGGGGAAAACGACAACAGCCAACTTGGCTATAACACCTTCTTTATGCGTTTCAGCCTTGGCGGCGGGTTCCGTTTTACCATTCCCCAGTTCCCCTTCCGTTTCAGCCTGGCCAAACGCTTTAAGATTGTAGACGGTAAAGTCCAGTGGATGGGAGGCAGTATTGGGAGGAATCCGGACAAACCAAACGCGGGCATGGACTTTGTCATATCCTTTGCCTTGTCTTCCTATTAGGAGGTAGCTGTAATGAAAAAATACCTTTTCGCCTTCTGCCTGGCCCTGGGGGGCCTGGGTTTTTCGTTAAGCGCCCAACAGTTGACCCGCTTCGCCGTGGTAGACCTGCCAAGGGTATATGTCTCGTTTTTCAGGGAATCCCGGGCGGTCCGGGAATTCGAGGAACGCAGCGCCAGGGTCCAGAGCGAAATCGACCGGATGAACGCCGAGATCCAGACGCTGAGGCAGAACCAGATCAGCGCCGAATTCCAGGGCAACCAGGAACAGGCCCTGCGGCTTGAAAGCGAAATCAACCGCAAATCCGATTATCTTACCGAATACTACAGGCTTAAAACCGCGGAACTTGAAAGCCAAAAAGCGCGGCTTTCCCAGTCTTCTTCGTTTCTTGAACAGGTGTATGATGAAATACGATTCATCGCCGAAAGCGAAGGTTATACTATGGTGCTGAACCTCAAGGAAAACACAGGCATCCTCTGGTACAGCCCTACGGTGGATATAACCGATAAGCTTATTCAGAATTTAACGGAAAAAGCCAGAAGATAGTAAGGTTGTCATAAATATGGGGTCCCGGGTGATTTTCGCGGAATTTGTTCAGAAACTGAAGGTTTCTGAACAACTCTATTGACAGAAAAGGCCGTGTCAGATAGAAATTTTTAGATATATCGAACTTGGAGGGACGTTACGGGTTCCACAGACAGCCCCATGCTGGAACAGTACCGGAGGATCAGGCGGGAACACCCGGGAGAGGTTCTTTTTTTTCGTTTAGGCGATTTTTATGAGATGTTCGCCGAAGACGCGCTGGAAATTTCTTCGCTTCTCAATCTTACCCTTACCAGCCGGAACGGCCAGCCTATGTGCGGTATACCTTACCATGCCGCAAGGGTCTATATCGCGAGGCTCCTCAGGTTTGGGAAGAAGATAGCGGTCTGCGAACAGATCGCCGAGCCGGGCAAGGGGCTTATGGAACGGCAGGTGGTGGAGATTATCACTCCGGGCACCACGGTAGACGAGGATTACCTCGACCAGGGAAGTTCCAATTACCTCGCGTGTTTCGCCGGAATCCCGAAATTCTTCTCTTTTGCGTACATCGATCTTTCCACCGGGGATTTTTACGCCTCCTCTTTCCCCAGCGAAAGCGCATCGGGCAGGTTCAGGCAGGAAATGGAACGGCTCCAGGTAAGGGAACTCATCGTCCAGGAATCCATTCTTGAGGAATACCCCGAATTGGCCGCTGCTGTGGACGAGCGTTCCGGCATCGTGGTAAACCGCTGGGCGGACTGGCTTTTTGACCGGGACCGCAGCAGGGCAAGGCTGGAAAAACAGTTCGGGCAGCAAAGCCTTAAAAGTTTCGACATCCGTGACGATTCCCCGGAGATAGTTGCCGCAGGGGCCCTCCTGGATTACCTGGACGATACCGCCAAAAGCCTTATTCCCCATGTGCGATCCGTCTCGGTTTACCATGATTCGGAATTCACGGGCATAGACGAATCCACCCAGAGGAACCTGGAACTTACGCGGAACCTCCAGGACGGGGAAAGCCGGTTCACGCTCCTTGAGGTGATGGACGAAACCCGTACCGCTATGGGGAAGCGGCTCCTCAAGGGGAGGATACTCAAACCCCTCAGAAACGCGGCTCTTATCGGCGCGAGGCTTGATATGGTAGAAACCCTTTACCGTAACCAGGAAAAACTGAGCCGCCTCAGGGAGCTTTTGGGGAGGACCCCGGACCTGGAACGCCTGCGTTCCCGTATAGCCATGGACAAGGCCCACGGCAAGGACATGACGGCGGTAAAGAACGCCCTTGCTTCTTACAGTCTCATCCACAGGGAAAGCCGGGACTTTAATTTCCGCTACGAATCCCCCGAAGCCGCTGCCCTGGACAAGGACGCCGAAGCGCCTGCCAGGCTTGCGGGCCTTAAAGAGCTTTTGGAACAGGGCCTTGCGGAGGACCCCTCGATACTCCTTACGGAAGGAAACCTCATACGCAGCGGCTTCAACGCCGAGCTGGACAAACTGCGCCTGCTCAGGGACTCAGGCAGGAAGATGCTTGAAGACTACCTGGAGAACGAAAAGGCCGCTACCGGCATTTCAAGCCTTAAAATACGGTACAACCGGCTTATCGGTTATTTTTTTGAAGTCACCAAAAACCACCTTTCGAAAGTGCCGGCTTATTTCATACGCCGCCAGGGTATAGCGGCAGGGGAGCGTTTTACCACCGACCGCCTTGCGGAACTGGAATCGGAAATAAACGGGGCTTCTGACAAAATAATCGAACTGGAAAAAAAACTCTTCCTGGAACTCAGGGAAAAAGCCAAGTCCTGCCTTGCTGAATTGGCCGCAGCAGGGCGGCGTATTGCCGAACTCGATGTCGCCCAGTCCCTGGCCAGGGCGGCGGCTCTCCGCGGCTGGGTTCGTCCGGAACTGGACGGGGAAAACCGCCTGAAGATAATCGAAGGCCGTCATCCGGTAGTGGAGGCCCATCTGCCCAGGGGCGAGTTCATCCCTAACGATGTCATCCTGGGACGGGGGGAAAACATCTCCGATCCGGCTTTCGCCCTTATTACAGGGCCCAACATGGCAGGGAAATCCACCTATCTCCGCCAGGCGGCGCTGACCGTCATTATGGCCCAGGCAGGCAGTTTCGTCCCTGCCAGGGAAGCCCGTATCGGGATGTGCGACAGGATCTACTGCCGCGTCGGGGCTTCGGACAACCTGGCCCGCGGGGAATCCACTTTCCTGGTAGAGATGAACGAAACGGCTTACATACTCCATACAGCAAGCGAAAAAAGCCTGGTCATTATGGACGAAGTCGGCAGGGGTACAGGCACCAACGACGGTCTGTCCATCGCCTGGGCGGTGAGCGAGGATCTTCTGAACCGCGTTAAGTGCCGTACCCTTTTTGCGACCCATTACCACGAACTTTCCCGCATTTCCCATCCCGGTATGGTGAATCGTTCTATGGAAGTTTCGGACCAAGGCGGGGAGATTGTCTTCCTCCGGAGGCTCAAAGATGGC
>JAITEW010000192.1 GCA_031281855.1 Treponema sp. | reverse complement strand
CTTGTTCAATAACCCGGTTGGTTATCGAACAAGTCTTGCGGTTTTTCAGGCTAAAGCCTTACAAAACCGCTTTTTTAGCGGAATTTGTTCAGAAACTGAAGGTTTCTGAACAACTCTATAGTACTTGGAAGCTGTTCCAAAACAACCGGTTTTTGGCCAGGCTCAATTGACACCCTTTTTTACACCTTATATTATAGAAGTGTTATGAAAAAAGAGGTTATTTTTCTGGGGGCTGCCCTGGCGGCAGCCCTCTTATCATGCTCCAAAAGCGACGAGGTCTCTCCGGAAGAAGCCGAGGCCCTTGCAGCAGGAGGCGGGATCGATGCCTTGGTGGCCAAGACGGTTTCCAAGCCCTACAAAAGCGAGGAATTTGTCTCAGGCAGACTGGGAGGTACTTGGCGCAGCGTCATCACCGAGGACCCTAAAAGTTTCAACCTCCTCATTGCCGAACAGGATTCCGCCACTAGAGAGATAACAGATCCCATGCTGGGCTACCTCCTGGACTATGATATGGTGAAACGTGAATGGAAGGACCACGATGTTTCCGCCGAGATTGTCCTCTACGAGGAAGCGGACAAACTGGACGTGATCTGTACCCTGAGGGACGATCTCTGGTGGACCTGGTACGAGTCCGACAGAAAAGTAAAAGTCACCAGCGATGATGTCATCTTTTGGTACAACGAGATCCGCGGGGACCCGGAATGCGGCAGTTCCGGCTACTATCAGCAGTTCCTGGAAATGCCCGACGGCAGCGAGGGGCATATTGATATTGAAAAGATCGACGACCGCCGCTTTGTGTTTCATTTCCCCAGGATCGTGGCGGACCCCCTTCTGACAATCAACATGGAGATAAACCCCAGGACAGGCTACGAGGAAGCGAAAAAGTCGGGCGGCGCCGAAGCGGTGCGGGCCCTTTTCAACGTAGAAACGGATCCCAAAGCCATCCCTTCTATGGGCAAATGGTATCTTACCGAATACATCCCGGGCCAGCGCCTGGTTTACAAACGGAACCCCAATTACTGGGAGAAGGATTCCAACGGTGTTTCCATTCCTTACTATGAGGAAGAAATCATCCGCATCATTCCGGACGAAAACACCCAGCTCCTGCTTTTCAAGGAAGGGCAGACCGAGAACTGGGCGCTCAGGCCGGAGGATATGGAAGAAATGGTGAACAACCAGGAAGGCATGAAGCAGGGAGGGGTTCTGGGCCTCTTCAACGTCAGGCGGCGCGATACGGATTATACGGTCTACAACAACGACGGATCCCAGACAGCCAGTTTCTGGGTCTTTAACCAAAACCCGGTCAACAGCGATGCGCCCCATTACGAGTGGTTCACCAAAAAGGAATTCCGCCAGGCCATGAGCTGCCTCCTCAACAGGGACCGGATCATCAACCAGGTCTACCGGGGCCTGGCGTCGCCTAAGCTGAGTTTTTTTCCCGATACGAACCGGTATTACGATGAAAACATCGCTCTTCAGTACCTGTACGACCCCCAAAGGGCCGAAGCGCTTCTGGGGTCTATAGGCATCAAAAAAGACGGCGCCGGGGTTATGCGGGATTCCCGGGGGCTGGCGGTGGAGTTCACCCTTACCATTCGTTCCGAAAGCTCGGTGATTGTAGACATCGCCAATATCCTCACGGACGAGCTGTCCAGGCTGGGCATAAAGCTGAACATCCAGATCATCGACTTCCAGTCCATAGTGGCAAAACTCTTTAGCACTTTTGACTGGGAATCGACCATCATGGGCCTTTCGGGTTCCAATACCTTTCCAACCCAGGGAAGCAACGTGTGGACTTCAGACGGGAACCTCCACATGTGGTACCCTGAGCAGGAAAGCCCCGCTACAAGCTGGGAGGCCCGGATCGACGAACTCTACCACAAAGGCGCCTACACGGTGGACGATAAAGAGGCGAAGCCCATCTGGGACGAATACCAGAGCATCATCCTTGAACAGTGCCCCCTTATCTACCTGGTGCGCCCAAGGGGGTTCTGGGCTCTGCGGAATCGCTGGGACCACTCCAATGTTTATTTTGACAACCGGAACGGCGTGGAAACGTCCCATATTTTTTTAAAGTAAGTTATGCCGGGATTGTTCCGTACAGTAGCGGCGGCCGCGGGGGGCTTGTTCAAACCGGTCCACGCCTTTAAGCGCAGGTTTCCCCTTCTCTCTTATATCACAGGCCGTATCTGCATTATGGTCGTGATGCTGTTCCTTTTGGGCTTCGCTGTTTTCGGCCTCATGGAGCTGGCGCCTGGGGACATTGTGGATCAGGTGATCCTACAGCAGATCTTCAGCGAGAGCCAGGCCCGGGGGAACCGGGGCAGCGAAAACCTGAACCTGGAGCAGTACGCCGCCCAGCGGGCAAGCCTGGGCCTGGACCTGCCTTTCTATGCCCAGTACTTCCGCTGGCTTAACAGGGTGATCCTCCATCACGACCTGGGGGTAAGCCTTATCAGCAGGGCCCCGGTTTTGTTTCTGATCACGCCGAGGCTGATCAACTCCCTTATCCTCAACCTCATTTCCCTGGTTCTTATCACTTTTTTTTCCTTTTTGCTCGGCGTTTACTTTTCCACCAAAGCCGGGACCAGGGGAGATCTGGCGGTTACGTTCTTCGCCCTGGTGCTCCACGCATTCCCGGGCATCCTGCTGCTCATTTTGTTACAGCTCCTCGCTTCGGTGTCCGGGCTTTTCCCGGTTACCGCCTATCCCCCCTTCCCTTTCCGGGAAGCGCCGGGGAGATTTGTCTTCTCGTATATGCACCACATTTTCCTCCCCCTGGTTTCCGCCTTCCTGGGAGGCATAGGCGGGACCCTGCGCATGATCCGGGCCACTATGCTGGATCAACTGGGCCAGCCTTACATCACAAGCCTGCGAAGCAGGGGCATCGCAGAATGGCGCATTTACTTCAGCCACGCTTTCAGGAACACCCTTAACCCCTATATCACCGGCAGCGCCAACCTTCTGGCGGGGCTCTTTTCGGGCTCGTTGATCATGGAGATCATTTTCGCCTACCCCGGCATAGGGAGGCTCATGTACGAAGCGGTGCTGCAGGAGGATATCAACCTGGTGCTGGCTAATATCATGTTCATTTCCTTCCTGGTCCTGGTAGGCATGGTGCTGGCGGACATACTCCTTGCCCTGGTGGACCCCAGGATACGGTACGGGAAAAGGTGATGAAAAAATTCCTCGCGTATCTTAAAGGCCGTCCTTTGGGCATGGTTTCCCTGGTCCTGCTGGTAATCCTCTATATCCTGATGATCTTCGCCGAATTCTTCGCCCCTTATGCCCCAACGGCGTCTTTCGGGGAAATGACCTACCATCCCCCTAATGCGCGCTTTTACCAGGGGAAGCTCCAGGCCCAGGAATTCCGGGTAACCAGCACGGTCTCGTGGAACTACGTGCGCATCCGGGGCAGTTACGATGAAATCCGGTTCTTCGCCAAAGGCGCGCCGTACAAGCTTATGGGCCTTATTCCCATGAGCCGCCATCTCTTTACCACCTCAGGCAGACATCCTGTTTTCCTTATGGGAGCGGACAACCTGGGGCGGGATATTTTTTCCCGCATCCTCTACGGCTCCAGAATCTCGCTGACCATCGGCTTTGTGGCTACCGCAATCTCCCTGGTCCTGGCGGTGCTCTTCGGCGGCCTCTCCGGTTACTTCGGCGGCGCGGCGGACTGGTCCATTATGCGGCTCTGCGAATTCTTCATGCTCATACCGGGCCTTTACCTCATCCTGTTCCTGCGTTCGCTCCTTTCATCGAAGATGGACACCGGCCAGGCATACATGATGATAACCATCATCCTCTCCCTTGTCGGCTGGCCCGGTTCGGCCAGGACCATACGGGGCATGGTCCACGCTATCAAGCGGGAGGAGTTCGTTATGAATTCCCAGCTTGAGATGATACCCCCTGGGGCGATTATTGCCAGGGACATCCTCCCCCAGATTGCGAGCCTTCTCATTGTCAGCATAGCCCTGTCCATTCCCGGCTTTATCATGACCGAGACCACCCTTTCCTATCTGGGCCTGGGCATCGTTGACCCTGCGGTAAGCTGGGGTTCCATGATCAAGCGGGACATCTCCACTCTGAGCAATTTACGAAACTACCCGTGGCTCCTTACGCCTGTGTGGTTCCTCCTGGGCGTGACCCTGGCTTTCAACTTCCTGGGCGACTGCCTGAGGGACTACTACGATCCTTACCACACGGTTTTCCGTGCCTTTAATTTCTTTAACCTCTTTAAGAAAACCGGCGCCGGCGCGAAAGCCCCTGAAACGGAACAGGCCGGCAGCGCCGAAGCGCCTGAAGCTGAAACAAAAGCCCTTGCGCGTGAAGCGCCGCTGCTGGAACTGAAAGAACTGGGCGTTACCTTTTCGGTTCTCCGGGGCAGGACGCGGGTCGCGGTCCATGCGGTGCGGGGCGTTTCCTTCAGTCTAGGGAAAGGTGAGGTCCTCGGCATAGTAGGCGAATCGGGTTCAGGGAAGAGCGTTACCACCCAGGCCGTCCCGGGCCTGCTCCCGGGGAACGCCGCGGTTTCCGGTTCAGTCCTTTACGAAGGAAAGGAACTTTTGGGGCTGCCTGTGGGCGTCCTCCGTGAATACAGGGGGAAAAAGATCGGCATGATCTTCCAGGAGCCCGGACGCTCGTACGACCCTCTCCAGAATATAGGGAGCGTTTTTTTTGAAACCTTCCGTAACAGCGATCCCGCTATTACCCGCCGGGCGGCTATGGACAAGGCCGAGGCGCTTCTTAAAGAAACGGGCCTGGACTCAGGCATGGAGCGGCTTTCCAACTTCCCCCACCAGTTTTCAGGCGGCCAGCTCCAGCGCATCGGCATAGCTCTGGCATTGGCCCAGGGCTGCGAGCTGCTGATTGCCGACGAACCCACCACGGCCCTGGACGTAACTATTCAGAAGCAGATCCTGGAACTCCTCAAAACCCTGCGCAGGACCCGGCGGATCTCCATCATTTTTATCAGCCACGACATAGACCTGGTGGCGGACATCTCGGACCGCATCATGGTGATGTACGGGGGCCTTATAATGGAAACCGGCGCGTCGGCAACCATAGCCTCAGGCGGCGCGCTCCACCCTTACACCAAAGCCCTCCTGGCGGCTTCGCCCGCTTTCGGCAGCCACTATTCCGAAACGCGGCTCCAGGTCATACCCGGCAGGGTCGCCGATCCCGCCAGCCCCGAACCGGGCTGCCCCTTCGCCCCGAGGTGTTCCCTTGCGCAGGAAACCTGCCGCCTTGGGATACCGCCCTTGAAACCCGCGGGAGAAGGCCATGAACTGCGGTGCGTGTTATAAGGAGCGGCCATGCCTGTACTATCGGTAACTAACCTTAAAAAACGCTTTAACCTCGAAGCGGGATTCTTCGCCCGGTTCGGGCGCTTTGTCTACGCGGTGAACGGCGTTTCCTTTTCTATCGGCAAAAACGAAACCTATGGGCTTGTAGGGGAATCGGGCTGCGGCAAGACCACTACCGCCCGGCTCCTGGTGCGCATGTACGAAGCCGACAGCGGGGACATCATGTTCCGCCAGGGTGACAGGGTCCTTGACGTGAAGGCCCTGAAGGGAAAGGAACTCAAGCAGTACCGGGAAAAAGTCAAATATGTTTTCCAGGACCCCGCAAGGTCCCTTAACCCGAGGATGACTATTTACAACGTGCTGACATCGGGCCCCAGGTGGTCGGGAAGCAGGAGGAACAAAAAGGAACTCCGGGAGGAAGCGGCGGCTACGCTGGAAGAAGTGGGGCTCAGGAACTCGGACCTGGAGCGGAGGCCCGCGGAATTTTCAGGCGGCCAGCGGCAGCGCATCTCCATAGCCAGGGGGCTCCTTATGAAGCCCGACGTCCTTATCTGCGACGAAGTGGTGTCAGCCCTGGATGTTTCGATACAGGGCCAGATCCTCAACCTGCTCCTGGACATCCGCGCCAGCCGGGACCTTTCCTTCCTCTTTATCGCCCATGATCTCAAAGTGGCCTGTTACTTCTGCGACCGCATCGGCGTCATGTACCGCGGGGAGCTTATGGAAGAAGCCCCGGCGGCGGAACTCTACCGCACCGGCATCCACCCATACACGGAGCTTCTTTTTTCTTCAGCCGCCAGGGCCGGAAAAACCGCCGGCGCCGGGGGGGACAGGAGCGCCGGGACCGCCGAAGCGGCAGCGCTCCGGGGCGAAGCCGTCCCTGCTGCCGCCGAGGCCGAAGGCTGCCCCTTTGCCGCCCGGTGCCCGAGGGCCGATGGGCGCTGCTTCCGCGAACACCCGGAACTGCTGGAAGCCGGATCGGGCCACCTGGTGCGGTGTTTTAAAAGCGGGTAATTGGACTTGTTCGATAACCCGGTTGGTTATCTCACAAGTCTGGCAATTCCTCGCCTTTAGGCTGCGAAATTGCTGTTTTTAGCGGAATTTGTTCAGAAACTGAAGGTTTCTGAACAACTCCATTTGATTTTGACGTAATATATTCTTCCGCTGTTTCGACAATAATATCATCTACCTTATAATGCTTACCGTTTCTTGTTATTAGTATTGAAATGTTATTTTCTTTTGCCGCAAAATATTGTAATCCATCCTCAAAATCATTAAATTGCGAATTGAGTGATAAATCAACAATCTTTTCATCTATCGGTAATACACGGATTATCAATCTTAATTTTTGTAAATTCTTTTTTGCTTTTTCAATCCCTGATGTTTTCCTTAACATATAGAACACATTTGCTAATACCACAGCGGTAGTAAACAATTCTACTTTGTTTAAATGGCTTAATTCAAATAATTCGGCAGCGCCTTCAACAAATTCCTCCCTCTCTGCCAATACATCAAGAATAATATCAGAATCAATGAATATCTTTTCAGTCACACTTCCCTCTTTATAATCCATTTCGCTTTTGGGTCTTCCTCAGCCAAATTATTTATATCTTCTTCAGAAATAACGCCAATTAGACTTTCAACCAAAGGTGAAAATTTCTTTTTTTGCGAAGATTTTTCCGTTAAATTCTTAAAATACGTTTCAACCAGCCGTGAAAGGCTGCGGTGGTTTTGCGCAGCGTATTTTTTTGCCGAACTAATAACGGACTCATCCATTTTTAATGTTAGCTTTGTTTCCATATTGACCGCTCCTGCTTATACAATACTATATTAGATACGCCCTATTCTTCGTCTTTGGGAAAAATTTCGGAAAGCCTGATAACGCAGCCGGGCAGAACCGAGACCGGCGCTTCGGCGGTTTCATCGTAAACCATGGTACGATAGCCTCCGTCCCGCAGGA
>JAITEW010000179.1 GCA_031281855.1 Treponema sp. | reverse complement strand
CACATTATTCCCCTGGATTTTGAGGGCTGGAAGTATTTTACCCTCTGCGAACCGAATAACGGCGACTACCCGGATATCCCTTTACCGGGCACGATCTATAAACGGTGGCGGGAGATCATTACGTATGATAAGATAAGCCGGATCAGTATTTTATCATACGGGGATATAAAGGGGGTACGCCTCAGAGATATCAAGGCAATGGCCGTAACAATTGACGCTGTTAAAAAGCCGGGTATTGCAATTGGCGGCAAGGAGCTGCGTTTCGACTGCGATTTAAAGCCCGGGACCTACGTGGAATACGAGGCCGGCGGCAGGGAAGCCACGGTTTACGACCTTTACGGCAACGGCAGGCCCTGCGGGGTTAGCGGAGAAACTCCGGAATTATCGGCGGGAAAGAGTAATGTCCTGGTCCTGGGTGAAGCCGAAGGCTACCTCCGGGCTGCAGCGCACTTGATTGTTAAAGGGGAAATAGTATAACCGAAGGCGGCGGCTCATTAAAGCCACCACCTTCGGTAAATCAATGACACGGAGCGGGACGCCTGGGACATTCAGAGTTTATAGTTTAAGAACCGCACGGGAGTATTGGACAATCCAATACTACGGTACCATCGGCATCGCGGATCGTGCGACTGAGTGGTTTAGCGAAGCCCACCCACATTGGTAGAGTTCTATTTTTAGGGAACCTTTGGGAACCCAACCGGGGGTTTCCAGAGGTTCCCTTGTTCTTATTTCAGAATAACGTTACAGTAATATTATGCTGGAAAAGTTTATCAAAGCCCTTTTCGGTTCCCAGCACGAACGGGACCTGAAGGCGCTTCAGCCTATATTGCAAGCAGTAAACGGGAAAGAAAGCTGGGCCGCGGCGCTTCAGCCTGAGGAATTCCCGAAAACGACCGCCCTGTTCAGGGAACGGTACAGCCAGGGGGAAACGCTTGATTCCCTGCTGCCGGAAGCTTTTGCCCTTGCCAGGGAAGCTGCCAGGCGGAACCTTGGGGAGCGGCCTTATGACGTGCAGGTCCTGGGCTCCATCGTGCTCCATCAGGGGAAGATCGCGGAGTTGAAAACCGGCGAAGGCAAGACCCTGATGGTAGTGGCTGCTGCGTATCTTAACGCCATTCCGGGCAATGGCGTTCATGTGGTTACTGTGAACGATTACCTGGCAGGCAGGGACGCCGAATGGATGCGGCCGGTTTTTTCCTATCTGGGCATAAGCGTAGGGACCATCCTTTCGGACTTGGATAACGACCGGCGCAAGGAAAACTACGCCTGCGACATCACCTATGGCACCAACAACGAATTCGGCTTCGACTATCTCAGAGACAACATGTGCAGGGACCTGAAAAGCCGGGTCCAGCGCGGGCATAACTACTGTATTGTGGACGAAATCGACTCTATCCTCATTGACGAAGCACGGACCCCCCTTATCATCTCAGGGGCCGCTGAGGACGATACCTTCAAGTTCGCCGAAGTGGACCGGCTTCTGGGTTCCCTGGAAGAAGTGAAAAAAAAAGAAAACGGCGAATACCCGGACGAAACCCAGGGCGAAGAGGTAACAGGGGATTACAAATTAAACGAAAAAAACAAGGGCGTTTCTTTTAGCAACGCCGGTCTTGCCAAAATTGAGGAACTTCTGCAAAAACGGGGCCTCATCAAGGGCGCTATTGTCGATGAGGAAAATTTTGAATACATCCACTATTTTACCCAGGCCCTGAGGGCCCACAAGCTGTTCCATATCGATGTGGATTACGTGGTTCAGGACGGGCAGGTACAGATAGTCGATGAATTTACCGGACGTATACTCCACGGCCGCCGCTACTCGGACGGGCTCCACCAGGCAATTGAGGCCAAGGAACGGATCAAGATCGCCCAGCGGAACCGTACCCTGGCGACTATCACGTTCCAGAACTACTTCAGGCTGTACAAGAAAATTTCAGGCGGCACCGGGACTGCGGACACTGAAGCTGTGGAATTCGCGAAAATCTACAACCTGGACGTAGTGGTGATTCCCACGAACCTTCCGGTAGCCCGTATCGACGAAGACGACGTGGTATACCTGAACGAAAAGGACAAGTACAGCGCGTTATGCGACGAAATCGCCGAGGCCCACAACAAAGGCCAGCCCATGCTGGTAGGGACTGTTTCAATCGAAAAGTCTGAAAAGATCTCCTCGCTCCTTACCCGCAGAGGGGTGCGCCACGAAGTGCTCAACGCCAAGAACCACGCCAGAGAGGCGGCAATCATCGCCGAAGCAGGGGCCAAGGGTTCGGTAACCATAGCCACCAATATGGCCGGACGCGGTACGGATATCAAGCTTGGGGGCAACCCCGAACACAGGGCGCATAAACGCGCCGGTACCGGAGCGCCGCCGGACAAGTACGCTGAAATTTACAAAGACGAGTACGAAAAATGGAAAAAGGACTACGAGGAAGTCAAATCCCTCGGGGGCCTCTACGTTATCGGCACAGAGCGGCACGAAAGCCGCCGTATCGACAACCAGCTCCGGGGGCGTTCGGGACGGCAGGGAGACCCGGGGCGTTCCAAGTTCTTCATCTCTATGGACGACGACCTCATGCGCCTCTTCGGGGGCGAGAACATCAAGGGGCTCATGTCCAGGATAGGCATGAAAGACGGCGAACCCATCTACCATCCATGGCTCAACAAAAGCATAGAAAAAGCCCAGAAGAAAGTCGAGGAACGGAACTTTGAAATCCGCAAACACCTTCTGGAATACGACGACGTCCTCAACCAGCAGCGGAAGTTCATCTATGAACAGCGGGACGCCATTCTGGAAGATACGAACCTCAAAGCAAGGGTGAACGACACCACTGCGGACATGCTTGCCGCGTTTATGGACGAATTCAGGAATACCCAGCGCCAGGATAACGCCGCTGCGGTAAAGGGGCTGGCGGAAAACCTCAAAACCAAATTCGGCTATCTTCTTGCGGTTCAGGATGAAGAAACCAAAAATCCCGAAATCCTTGAAAAGCGCGTCCTTGAAGATTTGAACCGGGATATTGATGAAAAAGAACGCATTATCGGTCCTGATTATCTTAACCATATTATCAGGGAACAGTACCTGATGATGGTAGACCGCAAATGGCTGGATCACCTGGAAAACATGGAAGCCCTCCGGGAGGCCGTGTACCTGCGCAGCTACGCCCAGAAGAACCCCCTAACAGAATACAAGGTCGAAGGCTTCCAGATTTTCGAAACCATGATCGACGACATACGGCAGGCTATCGCGTCCAGGCTCCACCTTATCCGCATACAAACCGCCGAAAACCGGGACCAGAACCGCCCTGCCCACTCAGGCGCCACAACCCAGTCCGCCAGCCACGGCAGCATGACCGCCTTCGCTTCAAACGCTCCTGCAGGAACCGCCCCGCCTAACCGCATGCAGAGCGAAAACGCCACCATAGTCCGGGCCCACCCCAAAGTAGGCCGGAACGATCCCTGCCCCTGCGGTTCAGGAAAAAAATACAAATACTGCCACGGGAGATAGCTAAACTCGACCCGCAATTACCCCCCTGACAAGCCTGGAGCAGTGAAAAGCTTGTGGAATCCGCCCTCACTATCTTCAATACGCTCCGGCGAGGAATTCAAAATGTTGT
>JAITEW010000161.1 GCA_031281855.1 Treponema sp. | reverse complement strand
GGTCGAAGCCGGGAACGCCTGGCACACGGCCTACGAGGCCACCCTGTTCCCCCACACCCCGGCCCAGACCCTGGCAAAAGACGAGGCCCGGGCCGCCGCCGAAGCGGTGGTCCGCCCCTGTGTGGGCCAGTGGCTCATGTGGAAGCAGGTGACCAACCAGGAGCGGGAGGATATGGGGGTCCATAACAAAAAGGCCCGGCGGGAACAGATCCCGGCTCCGGCGACCGTCCCGGAATTGAGCCCCAAGGCCGGGAACCCCCGGCAGGTTTTCATCCACTACCGGGACAAAGGGAGCGCCCGGCGCGGCAAGCCCGCGGACGTGCACGGCATCGAAATCAAGTGGGATTACCGCACCGAACCGCCCACGGACATCGATCAGGACCTGGTAAACTCTTCCTTCGACACCAAGACCCCCCTTATCCTGGACTTTAAGGAATCGGACCGGGGCAAGAGGATCTACCTCGCGGGCCGCTGGGAGATTGAACGCGAAGGGGTAAAAGGCAAATTCGGGGACATCGTGACCACGATTGTGCCGTAAGGCATAATTACCATAAGACATGATTAATAGAAACTAACCGCAACGGCGCAGAAGGCGAAAAAGGGAGGGCATGTTCAGGTTTCTTTGTTCTTCTCCTTCCTTATTCGCCGTATTCGCCGTTGCGGTTAAATTTTTTGCTCATTTATAATTGTTTTTTGTCCAATCAACCTGCTAGATCCCTACTTTAAGTTCGTAAAACGCCTCCCCTCCGGTTCCGTCGCGTTCTTTGAGAACATCCAGCTTCCGGGCAGGGAGGTCCGGCAGGGCGTCGTTGACCTGCGCGGTGATGATCACCCGGGCCCGGTAGCGCGACGCCAGGGTCGAAAGGATGCGGGCCCGGACAGCGGGGCGGCCGAAGGCGGAATAGCCGGAAAGCGGGGACCAGGTGAAGGTACATTCGCCGGTATCAATAGCGTAGGACCAAAGCCGGCTTTCTTCTTTGCTCAAAAGTTCGGTAACAAAGCCCGCTGCCCGGACTGCCGGGGCGTAGCGGGCATGGGCGTTATCCGCATAAGGCGACGAGGCCTTCCGGCCCCCTAAGGCGATGCGTTCCAGCGGGGAGCCGAAACAGGCCAGCAGCAGGTCGTCTTCACTCCCTACGACAGTCCCTCCGGCGCGCCTGAAATATCCGGCAGCCTTTTCCCTGAAAGCTAACGACGCCTCTGCTCCTGACCGGGGGTTGACCCGGTCTTCCTGGGCCATCAGGCCCGGATTGCGAACCGCCACTACTGCCGCCCATACGGTAACCGCTTCCGCGGGCCTGGGCTTCCCTTCCCGGATAACCCGTCTGAGGCTGGCCCCGGAGATTGCCGGGCCGTAGCAAAGCCTGAACTGCCTGCTGAAGCGGCCTTTCAGGACAAGGGCCCAGACAAACGAGACCAGCGCCGCTGCCGCGGAAGCCGCCGCGGGGACCAGGGGATCGAGCCAGATACCGGAAAGGATAAAGCTCCAGGAAAAGGCCGCGCCTGAAAGGAGGCTGAACAGGGCTCCTGTGACGAGGCTCAAAGCGGCGCCCATAGTGCGGAGCAGGAGGCCGGCCAGAAGGGCGCAGGCTGCGCCGCCCAGGAGGAGCCAGAGAACGCGCCCGGGCGCGACGGCCCGGCCGGTAAGGAGGCTGTTAGCCAGAAGCGCCGAGCTTTCGACTCCCGAAAACTCCGGGGCAGGTTCCTGCGCGCCTTGCCGGAACAGCCTGAGCAGGTTCCCGGGGAAAGAGGCGCTTACCCCCTCCCCCCTCCCCTCTCCCCCTTCGGGCCCGGAAGGGCCAAGGATGCAGAAGGACCCTGTCAGGGCCGCTTCCAGGCTGGTCCGCAGTTCCAGGACCTCGTTGTACTTTTCCCTGAGCCCCACAAAGGCCCGGATAAGGGAATCCCTGAGTTCTGTGAGCCGCGCTATCCCTTCTTCCCCCAGGGCTTCGGCCATAAGCTCCTCGTACCCCCCTACCAGGTTCATCTCAGAAGGGCCGTAGAGGAAATCCTCAAGGCTTTTGAAATAGGCGTTCCTGGCGTCGATCCAGGCGGCTTTTTGTTCTTCCTTCCCAGGTTCGGCAGGATCGCTTTCCAGCATATCCTCTCTAAGGGACAAGGCGTGGTCGTAGAGGTAGCCCGGGTTCCGTTCACCCTCAAGGCCGCTGTAGATCCCCAGGGACTCGGCTTCTCCAAGAAGCCTGCGGAGGTTCCGGTCCGCTTCATCGTAATCCAGGAAATCCTTTAGATAGATACGGCGGAAATGTTCTCCTTTCTGGGGAACCTCGAAGAGCAGCGCCCCGTCGCGGTCCAGAGGGAGGGTCCTATCGACGCCTCCGGCTCTTTCCTGAATCCGCAGGACCGGCCCTGTTTCGGCTGTTTCAATCTCCGAACGCGAGTAACGGGTTTTCAGGGCCCCGTAGATGATATGTTCCAGGACCTGGCCTTCGCGCGCTTCCGGGCTGAAGCCGGTCTTTACCGGCGCGATCCTGCGGAGCTTCCCGTCCCTGTCGGCCTGGACCCGCGAATACTCCCCCCAATCCGCCAGGGCTTCCCTGCCTGCCGGCCCGGAGCTTCCCCGCTTGATCACCTGGACCAGGAGGTCCCCCGGGCGTCTGACATTGCCAAAGGCCCGGGCTGCTTTTTCAAGCCCCGTGATGCCTTCCTCGTCCCTGCGAACCAGGGCCGCCACCAGCCGTTCCTTCCCCCGCTCGGACAGCTCCACCAGTTCCCCTACGTAACGGGCCGAATCCCCAGGGGCTACTGAGCCGGTCCTGATGGCGTCGAAAAGGTTGCGGATGTTCCGGCTTAAAACGCCGAATTCCTCGTCAAAGCGGTAGCGGATCTCGTCTTCCTCCGCAGATCCCCCTGCGGACAGCCCCAGGATGGGGACCTGGACAATGAGGGTTCCGGCTTTAAGTTCCGTCATAGTAAGAAGCACCGATGCGGCGGCAGAGGGTTCAAGGATATTGTCCGATACGTCCAGGCCAGGGAGATCCCCGGGAGCCAGGGTATCGATAATCAGGAGTTCCCTCGAAACCCCAAGAGCCGGACGCCGCCTGAGAAGCGCGTCATAGAGGGAACCCAGCCGGGGGCCTGCAACAAGAACGCAAAGCAAAGCAGCAAGCCCGGCTCCGGGGAAAAAAGACGCCAGAAACCGGATCCAGGATTGTTTTTTCGTGATATAAACCGCCATAATTCCCCTATTCTTTGATTTTCGGCCGATATATGTTATAGTTGATATAAGGAGTATGAAATGAAGAAGCTTGTGAGCATCATCTTTACTATTGTGATTATAGGAACGTTTTTGGCCTGCAAAACCCCTCCTACAGAGGACATGAACAAGGCTATAGACGCGGTAACCAGGGCGGAAAACGACGCCGACGCGGTTACCTACGCGGGAAACACCCTGGTCCGCGCCAGGGACGCGCTTACCCAGATGCAGGCTGAGGCGGATTCCAAGCGCTATGATTCAGCTAAAAACTACGCTGCCGAGGCTATAGCGGCGGCGGAAAAGGCCCTTACAGACGGCAAAACCGGAGCCGCAAGGGCCCGGGAAGAAGCGGCTAATCTTCTTAACAGTATAAAGCCCGAAATAGTCCAGACCGAAGGGGAACTGGCAGCCGCAAAGCAGGTACAGGGTATCCAGCTTGATTTCAACGCCCTGGATCGGGATATGGCATCGGCAAAAACCGCCGCCGCCGCCGCACAGTCCAGTTTCGACGCCTCTAATTACCGGGACGCCGTAACCAAAGCCCAGCCTATCCGCCCTATCCTGAGCGGCATCCGGACCCGCATCTCTGACGCGGCTATCGCCACGTCAAGGAAGAAGTAGGGTAATCTGTTCCAAAACCCGGTTGGTTTTGGAACAGTACCGGGTTATTCCGCAATAGCTTCAAAAATCTCGTGTACCGCGTGTTCGTCCAGTTCCATGAAGCCCGGGACCTTGCCGTTGTTCACTGCCATGCAGCGCCGGACCACGGCGTCCAGGTCTTCTTTGGGGATTCCCAGCTCTTTTAATGTAAGGGGCATGCCGAGAGAGGCGATCCAGGCACGGAACGCCTCAAGGCCCGCATCGGCGGCGGCTTTTGGGTCCTCTATATCGGGGTCCGCGCCAAAGACCTTGACTCCGAACCGGGCCACCCGGGCGATCTGTCCGGGGCTGCCGTGGTTGGCGATGTACTGGAGCCATGCGGGCATGATTGCCGCGAGGCCGGCCCCGTGGGCGGTGTCGTAGTAACCCGAAAGCTGGGATTCCAGGGCGTGCTCCCCGCCGCGGGGCCCCGAGCGGCCGATGCCGGTCAGGTCGTTGTGGCTGTAAGAAGCGGCCATCATGAGTTCCGCATGGGATTCGTAATCCTCCGGTTTGGCGATGGCCCGGGGGCCGAACCGTACTACGTCCCGCATGAGGCCCTCGGCGAACTCGTCGCCCAGGTGGCTCACCGGCGATCCCTGGAAGAAATAGCGGCTCACCGTGTGGGCTAGGATATCCGCAGCCCCTGCGCCGGTCTGGTACGCCGGGACCGTGTAGGTCAGTTCAGGATTCATAATGGCGAAAACGGGCCTGCAGGGGTCCCAGTTAAGGCCCCGTTTCTGCCCGGTCCCAAGGTCGTCAACCAGCACTGTGGAACGGCTGGTTTCGCTTCCTGCTGCGGCAATGGTATGGATGGTCCCTACTGGCGCCATTTTTTCCGCAGGGGTCCCGGTATAAAACTTCCAGTACTCGCCGTTATTGGCCAGCCCCAGGCCTATAGCCTTGGCGGTATCAATGGAACTCCCCCCGCCGACGCCCAGGAGGAAATCGATCTGCTCCTTCCGGGCAAGGTCTATGCCCTGTTCCACCAGCGAACGCCTGGGGTTGGGCCGCACCCCTCCCAGTTCGGCCCAGGGGATGCCTCCGGCTCTGAGGGAAGCGGTTACCCTGTCGTAGAGACCTGTTTTCTTAATCGAACCCCCGCCGTAGACCATAAGGACCCTGGTCCCGCCGTGTTTTTTGATCATTTTAGCCGCATCGTTTTCAGTTCCTTTGCCGAAAAGAACATCCGTATACAGATTAATGCTGAAATTGGTGAATGTTTTCATGGGCATTATGGTAGCGCTTAGGGTTGGGACCTTCAAGACGTTTATGCGTCCGGTATACCTAAATATAAGTATCCCCGTCCTCTTGTATCCTCTCTAAAAAGGGTTTATAGTAATAGAAAACCTAGTTTTGGTTCAAATCCCTCAATAAAAAGGAAAGAGGAAGACAAATGGCAGAAAAGAACATGGTAATGATCGACGGCAACAACGCCGCGGCCCACGTGGCCCACGCGCTGAGCGAAGTAATCGCGATATATCCGATTACCCCTTCCAGCCCCATGGGGGAACTCTCGGACGAATTTTCCGCCCAGGGCCGGAAAAACCTGTGGGGAACCATTCCCCAGGTTGTGGAAATGCAGTCCGAAGCGGGCGCCGCAGGGGCGGTCCACGGCGCTTTGACTACCGGGGCCCTTTCCACCACCTTTACCGCATCCCAGGGGCTTCTCCTCATGATCCCCAATATGTACAAAATCGCCGGGGAGCTTACGCCCACGGTGTTCCATATTGCCGCCAGGGCCCTGGCCACGTCGTCGCTGTCCATTTTCGGGGACCATCAGGACGTGATGGCCTGCCGCCAGACCGGCTGGGCCATGCTTGCTTCCAACAGCGTCCAGGAAGTGATGGATTTGGCAATTATCGCCCATGCTTCTACCCTGCGTTCCAGGGTGCCTTTCCTCCACTTTTTTGACGGCTTCAGGACCAGCCATGAATACCAGAAAATCGAGGAAGTTTCCTTTGATATTATGCGCCAGATGATCGATGACGGCCTGGTGCGGGCCCACCGGGAACGGGGCCTTAGTCCCGAAAAACCCTCTATCCGCGGTACCGCCCAGAACCCGGACACCTATTTCCAGGGCCGCGAAGGGGTCAACCCCTATTACCTCAAAGTCCCCGGTATCGTCCAGGCTGAAATGGACAAGTACGCCAAACTCACCGGCCGCGCCTATCACGTGTTCGACTACTTCGGCGCCAAAGACGCTGAAAAAGTCATCGTTATCATGGGTTCAGGCGCTGAAACCTGCGAGGAAACCGTGGAATACCTCCAGTCTAAGGGTGAAAAAGTAGGGGTGCTGAAAGCGCGGCTCTACCGGCCTTTTGACGCCGAACTCTTTGTAAAGGCCCTGCCTGCTACGGTCAAAGCCGTGGCGGTGCTGGACCGGACCAAGGAACCCGGCGCTTTGGGTGAGCCTCTGTACGAAGACGTGGGCGTTGCTATCAGCGAAATGCTGAGCGCAGGCAAGGCGCCCTTTAAGGAATGCCCCGCCCTTTTAGGGGGCCGCTACGGCCTGGGTTCCAAGGAATTCACCCCTGCTATGGTCAAGGCGGTGTTCGACAACCTTTCGGGCAAGAAGATCTCCAACTTCGTGGTAGGCATCAAGGACGACCTTCTTGGAAAGAGCCTGGACTACGACGAGCACTTCATCCTTGCCGAAGAAGGCATGAACGAGGCCATGTTTTACGGCCTTGGTTCGGACGGCACCGTGGGGGCCAACAAGAACTCCATCAAGATCATCGGCGACGCCAAACCGGAACTCTCCGCGCAGGCTTATTTTTCCTATGACTCCAAAAAGTCCGGCGGCTTTACCATCAGCCACCTTCGTTTCGGCAAAAAGGCCATACGCCGCCCCTACCTTATCACCAAGGCGGACTTCCTGGCATGCCATAAGTTCTCGTACATGGAGACCCTGGACATGCTGGCTAACGTCAAAGAAGGCGGCACTTTCCTCCTTAACAGCCCCTTCAGCGCTGCCGAAGTATGGAAGGAAATCCCTGTAGAGGCCCAGAAGCGGATCATCGACAAGAAGCTCAGGTTCTATGTCATCAACGCCGCTGAAATCGCCCGTTCCACCGGCATGGGGAACCGCATCAACACGGTCATGCAGGCCGCTTACTTCAAGATCTCCGGAGTGCTCCCTGAAGCCAAGGCTGTTGAGGAGATGAAGCATTTTATCGAGAAGTCCTACGGGAAGAAGGGCGCCGATGTGGTGCAGAAGAACTACGCCACTGTGGACGCCTCCCTTTCCGCAGTGGAAGAGGTGAAGTACCCTTCGTCAGCAGAAGGGAACCTTCACATGAAAAAGCCCTTTGCAACCGCCAAAGACAGCTGGGTTCAGGAAGTCCTTGGGGCGGTTTCCGTCCAGGAAGGGGACAAGCTTGCGGTGTCGAAGATCCCCGATGACGGCACCTTCCCCACTGCCACTACGCAGTACGAAAAGCGGGCCGTAGCCGAGCGGGTGCCTAGTTGGAACCCTGATGCGTGCATCCAGTGCGGCATGTGCTCAGCGGTCTGTTCCCACGCCTGTATCCGCATGAAGAACCTTAGCGACGCCGAAGCCTCCAGGGCCCCTGGGGGGTTCAAGACCGCCGCTATCAAACCCAAGGCTGTGGAAGGCAAAAAGACGACGCTCGTCATTTCCGCTGAAGACTGCATGGAATGCGGGGTCTGCATCAACTGCTGCCCTATGTCCAAGGACGCAAGCAAGCCCCAGGCCCTGTCCTGGAAGTCCTACTCAGACGATCCGGCTTACCATGCCGAACAGGCGGCGGCGTGGGATTATTTCCTCTCTTTGCCCGAAGTTCCCGCTGCGGAACTCAATCTGGGCACCCAGAAAGGCCTGGCCTACAAGCGGCCGCTCTTTGAGTTCTCGGGCGCCTGCGGCGGCTGCGGCGAGACTCCTTACGTGAAGCTTCTTTCCCAGCTCTACGGCGACCGTGCGGTTATCGCCAACGCTACCGGCTGTTCTTCCATCTACGGCGGGAACCTCCCTACTACCCCCTACGCCCAGCGTGCGGACGGCCGGGGGCCCGTGTGGTCCAACAGCCTCTTTGAGGATGCCGCCGAATTCGGCCTGGGTATGCGCCTTACCAGCGACAAGCTGGCGGAACACGCCCGGGAAACGGCGGCTAAGGCCAAGGCCGAAGGCATTGCCGCTGCTGTTATCGACAAGATCCTGGCCAACGAGCAGGCCGACGACGATGCTATCGAGGTGCAGCGGAAAAACGTCGATGAGCTGAAAGGGGCCCTTAAAAACGATTCCAAACCTACAGCCAGGATGCTCCTTTCCCTGGCCGACTACTTTATCAAGCGGTCGGTGTGGATACTGGGCGGCGACGGCTGGGGTTACGACATTGGCTACGGAGGGCTGGACCACGTGCTGGCCAGCAACAGGAACGTGAACCTCCTGGTGATGGACACCGAGGTGTATTCCAACACCGGCGGCCAGATGTCCAAGGCTACCCCTGTCGGGGCTATCGCCAAGTTCGCCGCTGCGGGCAAGGATGTTAACAAGAAAGACCTTGGCGCCATGGCCATGAGCTACGGCTATGTCTATGTGGCCAGGATTTCCCTGGGAGCCAACCTGGCCCAGACCATCAGGGCCTTTAGGGAAGCCGAATCCTATCCCGGAGCTTCCATCATCATCGCCTATTCCCACTGCATCAACCACGGCATCGACATGTCGAAAGGCATGGATCAGCAGAAGGCGGCGGTGACTTCCGGCCTCTGGCCCCTTTACCGTTACGACCCGAGGCTCAAGGACCAGGGCAAGAACCCCTTCCAGCTTGACTCCAGGGACCCGACCACGAGCCTTGAGGACTTTATGTACAAGGAAGTCCGCTTCAAGAGCCTCAAGGCCGCCAGCCCCGACCGGGCAGACGCGCTTCTTGCAAAGGCAAAAGCCCAGGCCGAAAGGGTATGGAAGGAATACAAGTACCTGGCCGAAAGGCCCTTCTAAAGAAAAACCGCAGAGTATAACTTCCCTGATAGTTAGGGCGGTTCGCGGTTAGCAAAGGTTTTTATCCGGACCCGGGCGCTGGTTTACAGCGGCCCGGGTTTTTTTTAATTGTGCTGAGGGGTGTAGTAATCCCTGATTTTATAGTATAAATTAATAAAATTATCTTAATTCTAAGGAGCGCGTTTATGAAATTACGGTACAGGTTAAGTATCATTGTTATTGCGATTTTGATAGCTGTAGTGGGGCTTATGTCCTTTATCCTCCTTAACCGCGCTTCTTCAATGCAGATGGAAACGGCCCTGGAAAGCCAGGAACGGCTTGCCGCGGAACAGGCCCGGATTATCCAGATATGGTATGAAGAGTACTTACAGACCATAAGGACCCTGGCGGACGCGATGGCCGATTACGACAAAACCGAAGCTGGCAGGCAGCGTAACCGTTTTGATCAATACATGGAATCGATTTTGCAATCCGAGGAGCGGCTTATCGCCGTTTTTGTGGTCTTTAAGCCCGATAACATCGATCCGGGAATGGACGCCGCTTTTGCGGGAACGCCCGGCAGTACGGAAACCGGACAGTGGGCCAACTGGTACACCAGGCGATCCGGGGAGATTGAACACCTCACTTATGACGATGTGGCAACAGTCATGCACAACATATCCGGGGAAGACGCCCGAAAGGAACTGATATATGATCCGGTACCGCAGACAGTGGCGGGAGAGAATACCTATACCGTCAAGCTTACCGTGCCGGTTATTCACCGCAAGACAGGAGAGGTAGTAGGCCGGGTCGGCGTAAATATTAATACCGCCTATACCCAGCCCGTGGTGGACGATACCATAAAGGGCCACCCCGACATCACCGCCATGACCGTCTACTCCAATAATGCTACTATCATAGCCAGCTATGCCCTTGAACAGGTCGGGAAACTCCTCAAGGACGCGCAAAGTTCCCTGTTCAGCGCGGACACCAATTCGGTCCAGGACGCGGTACTAAAGGGCGTAAAATACCGGCTGGCGGAATACGAAGAGGATCTCAAGACAGATCTGGAAATGATCATCTACCCCTTTACCATAGGTGAAACCGGTACAAACTGGGCCCTGATGCTGGGTACGGAAAAGACCATAATCCTGGAAGAAGTCAGCGACATGACCGTCTTTACCGTTATCCTGGCGGTTGCGGCAGTTATCCTGACGGCGGTCATTATCTTCTTTGTTGCCGTCAGCATTACCAAGCCCATTGTTAATGTGGCCCTCACTCTCAAGGACATATCCGAAGGCGAAGGCGACCTCACCAAAACGGTGGCGCTCAATTCCAGAGACGAGCTGGGAGACCTGGCACGGTACTTTAACGCGACGCTGGAGAAGATCAAGGCCCTGGTGGTTACTATTAAAAAACAGTCTGTTTCTCTTTTTGACATCGGGAACGAGCTTGCCAGCAACATGACCGAAACAGCGGCGGCTATCAACGAAATCACCGCCAACATCCAGAGCATTAAAAGCAGGGT
>JAITEW010000147.1 GCA_031281855.1 Treponema sp. | reverse complement strand
CTATTGTAGTTTGCCACGTTCAGGTCGATGTGAAAGACCGGGTATTCCGTCCAGTCCTTCTCCAGGTCGGCTATGGCAAGCCGCGGCCGTTCCCCCGCCTCAAGGAAGAGTTCCTTTTTCCCCAGGAAGTAGGCCTTCATGGTGGAGAGGAGGAGGCTTTTGCCGAAGCGGCGGGGGCGGCCCAGGAAGTAGGGCTTGCCCTCGTTTGCCAGGCGGTGGATGTAGGCGGTTTTGTCCACGTACACGTAGGCGTTGGTACGGATATCCTCAAAGTCCTGTATGCCGATGGGCATTTTTCGCGGAATCATACAGAGAATATAGCAGAAAGACGGCAGGTGACACAAGAAATTTGAGTATCGAGAGGAGGATTGGGGGCGTGTTTTGCCTGAAAACGTGTAGAGGAGTTATCTTGAGGCGGAGCATGGGAAGAAGGAACAGGGGTGCTGACGATGGAAAACCTGAATGTGATGAAGAAGATGGCGTTGTACCTGTTACGCGCAACGGCTGTTTCGGAGACGCCCTTTGTCTTTAGGTGCTATGATTCACTTTCCCAGTACGAATGCCACTGCCCCGCGGCGTGGGCTTCACGGATGGCGGGGTTTAAGACCCGGCGGAAACGAGTTCCACCCTGACGGAAACAGGCGGAGCCGCGCCCTTCTCAACCGACACCGGGAGGGGCGCCGCATCTGCGGCGATGATTGTATAGGATCCTTCTTCCAAAACCGCCTGGCCTTGGTCATTAATAGTGGCAAAGGCGGAATCGGGCAGCTCAAATTCAACAATAGCTGATTCGCTGGGGGCTACGAAAACTCGTTTAAAATCCCGGAGGGAAGACAGGGGAGCATCCTCCCGGCGCTTGTCTTTGGCAATATAGATCTGGACAACTTCCTCCCCGCCCCTTTTCCCTGTATTGGTTAATTTCACCGCCACCTTTACAAGTCCCCCTTTCCTGATAAAGGGGGAAGAAATTTCTACCGAATCGAAACAGAAACTGGTATAGGAAAGGCCAAACCCAAAGGGCCTGAAAGGTTTATCCCTCATGTACCGGTAAGTACGGCCTTTCAGGGAATAATCTTCGTAGGGGGGCAACTGATCTGTCGAAGTGGGAAAAGTCATGGGGAGTTTTCCCGAAGGGTTGACATCACCAAAAATAATATCGGCCACGGCGGTTCCGCCCTCCTGTCCGGGATACCACGCAAAAACAATAGCATCGGCAATTTCTTCGGGAACCGCTATGGGGCTGCCGCCGGTAAGCACCAGGATTACCGGCTTACCTTTTTCCTTCAGTTTTTGGAGATATTCAAGCTGCCACAGGGGAAGTTCTATTGAAACCCGGTCGCCCCGATCTTCGGCGGCAATAGTGCCTTCCTCGCCTTCCATGGCGTTATCAAGGCCAAAGACCGCAACCACTATATCTGCGTTGCCAAGTTCGCCGAAGGACATATGGGCAAGATTTTCGCCTCCGTGCATGAGGCAACCCTGGGCATAATCAAGGCTGATCGCGTACTTATGCCTGGTTTTTTCAACCAGCCCCTCATAAACCGTAACCAGGCGAGAATTAAGGCCGCTGTAATTTCCCAGAAGGGTATGTGGATTGGCGGCGCCCGGGCCCAGGAGGATAATCCTTTTTGCTGAATCGTCCAAAGGCAGAAGGTCGTTTTTGTTTTTGAGGAGAACAATACACTCACGGGCCGTTTTCAACGCCAAAAGCCGGTGTTTTTCACTGCCAATAGTTTCCCTGCCAAGATGCCGGTAAGGATCACTCTCGGGAGGATCGAACATGCCCAGCTTCATTCTGGTTCTGAGCAGCCGCCCAAGGGCGGTATCAATAAGGCTTTCGTCAACAAGCCCTTTTTTATGAGCACCCGCAAGGAAGGGATACACACAGCCACAGTTGAGATCGCAGCCGGCCTTCAACGCCATGACGGCGGCTTCCTCCGGGCCTGAAGCGACCTTGTGGTTGTTGTACAGATCTTCCAGAGCATGACAATCCGAAACCACGTGGCCTTTAAAGCCCCATTCGCCGCGCAGTATTTCTTTTATAAGATAGCCGCTTGCAATACAGGGTTCGCCAAGGGTCTTGTTGTAGGCGGCCATAACGGATTCTACGCCCTTGTCCACGAGAAGTTTGAAAGCGGGAAGATAAGTCTCAAAAAGATCCTTTTTGGAAACCACGGCGTTAAAAACATGCCGCAATTTTTCAGGGCCCGAATGGACGGCAAAGTGTTTTGCGCAGGCTGCGGTTTTAAGCCGCCCGGGTTCGTCTCCCTGCAGGCCCCGCATAAAGGCAAGTCCCATGCGGCCGGTAAGGCAGGGATCCTCGCCCCAGGTTTCCTGGCCCCGGCCCCAGCGGGGATCGCGGAAGATGTTGATGTTTGGCGTCCAAAAAGTGAGGCCCCAGTACTGACCCCGGTTATCCCGCTTTACCGCCTCATTGTACTTTGCCCGGGCCTCGTCGGAAACGGCGGAGGCTACCTGCCTGACCAGATCTTCGTCAAAGGTGGCCGCCATGGAAATAGCCTGGGGAAACACAGTGGCAAAGCCGGCCCTGGCAACGCCGTGGAGACATTCGTTCCACCAGTTGTACGCCGGTATTCCCAGCCTGGGTATGGCGGGGCTGTTATAACTTAGCTGGGACACCTTTTCTTCCAGGGTCATCCGCGAAACAAGGGATCCGATACGGTCTTCATAGTCCACGACACTCATGG
>JAITEW010000141.1 GCA_031281855.1 Treponema sp. | reverse complement strand
TGAAAAAAGAGTCGCAGTCATCATCATAAGAGGCGATAATATGTTTAAGCTCAAGGGCCTCCAGGTCGCTCCGGTAGCGCAGGGCCTGTATCTTGCCGCATTTTATGGCATCGGCAATGCCCGAAAGGCTTGCGCCTGAAGTGCCCGAACGTTCCAAAAGCAGGGTAAACAGCGCTGCCTGGACCGGCGTAATCTTTAACAAAGCGCAAGCAACGTCCAGGTTCTCCTTCGCCAGATCAAAAAACGCTTCGGAGAAGCCGTACTCTTCCGCAAGCTGTCTGATCTGGTCTAAACCGGCGAACAAATTGGGCTGGGTTCCGGTTTCAGTTACATCCTTCGCGCTCACCGTTTCCATTTTTCCTCCTGTATGTAAGGGTAGGCGACTGTCGAAAAATTTAATTTTTCGACAGTTTCGTTATCATTTCCAAGAGAGTTCGATTCTCTGAGAGAGGTTTTCAGCAATCCAAATATTCTTTTAATTTGTGGCTGTATTTCGGACTCCGGAGACGGCGCAGCGCGTTTACCTCAAACTGCCTGACCCGTTCACGACTGACCTTGATGTGCCGGCCCACATCTTCCAGGGTCCGGGCACAGCCGTCCTCCAGCCCGAACCGCATCCTGATCACCTCCCGCTCCCGGGCAGGAAGCCGGGAAAGCGCCTCGATAAGATCTTTCCGCAGCAGGCTTTGGACGGCCCTGGACGCGGGGTCTTCCGCGGTCTTGTCCCCGTTAAAGTCCGCCAGACACGAATCATCTTCCTCGCCTGCGGGCGCATCCAGGCTGACAGGTTTCTGTGCCGCCACGTTCATGACGAACTTGACCTGCCCGGCGGTCCAGCCCAGGGCCCGGGCGATTTCCTCACCGGCAGGCTCCCGGCCAAGTTCCTGCGCGAGTTCGCGGGACACCCGGTTCACCTTGTTGATCCGGGCTGTCATATACGCCGGCAGCTGGATGGTCTTTTCATGGCCGAAGGAGCGGGTAATGGCCTGGCGTATCCACAAGGAGGCGTAGGTTGAGAATCTGAATCCTTTCCGGTAATCGAATTTTTCCACTGCCCTGATAAGGCCGGTATTTCCCGCCTGGACAAAATCGGGGAGAAGCTGACCCCGGACGTATTTTTTTGCGATGGACACCACGAGCCGGAGGTTAGCCGTAATCAGCCGGTCTTTGGCGCCGGTAACGCCGGACTCCATCTGTTTGAACAGTTCCGTTTCCTGTTCCGCGGAGAGGAGCTTCCCCCGTCCTATTTCCCTGTAGTAGAGCCCGATGGAATCGTCCGCCGGTGATACTTCACCGCCGCAGACGACCTTACATGTTTCGTTCTGATTTGCCGCCCTTACGTTCATTCTTCCTCCTGTCAGGCAGAACTTGCACAGCGCAAGTTCTGTTCGGGACGCAAAAGAAGACACTCTATAGGCAGATAGTATAATTACCGCTATAGAGAGACACTCTTATTCCCGCTACTAACGGGATATATAAATATAACAGGGAAAAATGATCGACCTTGATCAACCCACCAGACGAGAAGAAATATTGGCAACTCCCCCTCTCCTTAGGGGAAGCAACATACCCTTTATATATATAATTTAAGTACTAAAAGTTAGGGCTTTTTCGTCTAAAATCGGTCAAAAACATGAAAATTTCACTGGTTTTGCTTAAAATTAAGTTATTACAGGATAGAAATGAACTCATTTTTGGGATATAGTATTTACCATGGACGAAGAGATTTATAGAATCGAGCTGTTCCGCATCCGCTGGCCCCAGGGATTTTCCTGCGTCCATTGCCGCTGCACCCGGTATTACCCCATCTCCGGCAGGGATCAATACGAATGCGCTGGCTGTGGCCGGCAATTTTCCGTTACCGGCGGCACTTTTATGCACAAAAGCAGGCTTCCGCTACGCACATGGTTCGAGGCGGTCGCCTTATACAACGCTGATCCTCATATCTCCGCCGCCGAATTCGCCCGGAAGCTGGAACTGACAAAACCAACGGCGTGGCTTCTCCAGAAAAAAATACGCCTGGGCCTGAAAAATACCGAAGGCCGGACGATTCTTGCAAAGATGAGCGCCTATTTGAAATAATGTTGTGGGAGAAAGTGTCATAAAACCCTGCCAAGAAACCAAGTTAGATTAGGCATGTTGGCATTATCCTGAGCCGTAAAACAGCGCGGAAAAACAAAACAATACCGCTTTTAATCTGCGAGCCGGGGGTTTGATCCCGGCACTACTCCAAAGTACAACTGAGTGAAGTGTTTTTATGGTTACCGGTGTCTCCCCCCTGCGGGAGTGGTCAGATAGGATGTCTCCATCTTTTACGCTCCCTTGAATAGTAAAATCCTCTTTTCTTGGGCCTTCCGTATCTCAGCCAGCCGTTCGTCCGTTAGATGGTCGTAATGGTTGGTCATCTCCGGATCCGCGTGGCCGGTGGCAAGGCGGAGCGTGGCGTCCGGAATACTCCCCCGCAGGGCCGAGTTAAAGGCATGACGGAACGAGTGGAAGGTAATATTTCTTCAATCCGCTTATCATTACCGATACCTAAACGGCAAGGCGGATCTGTTCGTTTTCCCAGGGCTGCTTGAACATCGACTCCATCTCGGAGGTGGAAAGTATGCCCTTGGCCTTTGAGTTCTCCGGGAGGCTGCGGAACAACCCCGGCCTCAAGCCATTTCGAGGCGATGAACCGGGCACCGGCCTTAGTAGAAGGCGGCCATGCCTTTGTATCAATCTCCCCAGGGTCCCGGCGACTACGCCTGCCGATTTCATGACGGTATACTGCCGCTTGTCGGGAAGCCAGAGGCTGATATAATACGTGGCGCGTTTTTTATTAACCACGGACGGACGTTTGACAACGAGGTAAGGACTTCGAGCCATTTCGGACCTTCAGTTTTTGCAAGCCCTCGTCAGGTACTCTACAGCACAATCCGGGAGGCTGTATAGCCCCCAAGTGGTTGATCACCTTGACGGCGATACGACCGGAGGCGGGCCTGTCGAAGGGCCGGGAAATATCGCTGTGGAGGCTTTCCCAGGCGTCCGCGTTGATCTCCGCCTTGAGGCTGGTTTTGTGGGAACCGTAAGGATCGCTGGCGCCCAGAAA
>JAITEW010000001.1 GCA_031281855.1 Treponema sp. | reverse complement strand
CTTGAGCTTTCCTTTACCCTGCCCGCCGCATCATCAGGCGTCTTTACAGCTTACCTGCGCGCTTCGCCGGATCTCTAAAGAACGAACTGTCTTTTCCTACGATTACGCCCTGGAGGAATTCACTGTTGACAAAACCGCGGCAGGCAAAGGCGGAAAAAGTCAGCCTGCAAAATTCAAGAACCAGGGTGAAAAGGAAAACATCCGGGTACATATTCTTATTGATAAATCGTCAATTGAGTTCTTCCTGTGCGGCGGCAAATACGCAGCCGCCAACAGGATCTACCCGGCTCCGGAATCCGTCAATTGCGACTTTTTCGCCAAAGGGGCCGGTATAACGCTCCCCCGCCTGGAGGCGTATCAGCTTTCCTAAGTGCGCGCCGGTTTCTTTACCAGGGAGCGTAGGGGTGACTGACACCGAATTTGCCTAATGTCGTGAACAATACCCGGCCCCACATATAAGGTCCCAGGCGCGGAAAAGGGCGTATTCTAACTCCTTCGCATCCTATTTTTTTACCAGCGGACAAACTTTCACCCTTTTTGACCAAAAAAACGACTCGTTTTTAGTTGCCTTTTCCCATCCAAAATTGTTATTTTCTATGTTAACGAACGGTCGGTAACATAGTGACCAGGGAAGACATTATTAAGGCCGCCTTTAAGGTCTGGGGGCGGGAATTATACCAGACCACAAGTCTTGCTCAAATTGCCGGTGAGCTGGGTGTAAGCAAACCTGCCCTGTACCGGCATTTCAGGGACAAGCAGGCTCTGCTGAACGCCATGTATACCAGCTTTTTTGACAACTACGTCAGCTTTGTCAAGCCAGGGTACGAGAGGGCTTTAAACGCCGGGAACAGGCGGGATACGTACCTTATCATGATACGGACTGTGGCGGAATACTATATCAGGAACAGTGACGCCTTTATCTTTTCCCTCTTCAGAGTTTATAGCCGCGAGGACAAGGGGGTCATGGACCGTGAACTCCGCGCCAGGGGCATAAACATGCGGGATCTGGTGTGCCTGGACCATGATACCGGGACCTATCCGTCAAAAATCCAGCTTTGTGTTGTGACTCTTACCTTCTGTACAGCCGGTTTCCACCGGAACAGCCATAAAACCGGCGAGATCCCTTCGGAAGACCAGATCCGCAGGGTCCTGAACCAGATGGAAGAACGGATTATGTCGGGCCTGGATCTGGATGCCCGCAAAGTAGAGGCCCTGGATTACGAGGCTCTGGAAAAAAGGGCTGCCGGCGCGGTATACGGGGAAACAGAAGAAAACAAGCTCCTCCAGGCTGTAGCTGAAGCGGTAGCCGAGGCCGGACCCTGGAACGCTTCTATGGAGATGGTAGCCAAACGCTCGGGGCTTTCCAAGAGCGGCCTTTACGCTCATTTTGTAAACAAACAGGACATGGTGCGCCAGTTTTTTTTCACCGAATTCGTCAGGATTCTGAATTTCGCTAAAGCAAAGGTTGAAAGCTCAGAAGTGCCTGAGGAACAGCTCTACCTGGCTATTGTTTCCGTTATGCAGTACCTGCGGTCCAGGCCGGAGATACTCGCGGCCATTGACTGGCTCAGGACCCGGCGTCTGGACCTGGAAGCCCCGGTTTCCCAGCAGATTTACCGTATTATTACGGATATAAAGCTTGAAGCCATTCAGAAACATGACGGGGATCTGATGGCCTGGGTAGCCCAGTGGATCCTCTTTCTGATTGTAAACACCCTGGTTTGGGGTCCGGCGAAACAGGGGGAAACCGGGGCTCCTGCCCTGCAGGAGCGGCGAAATTCCCGAAACGCGCTGGTGTTGAATTTTACGGAAGTTACCAATGAAAGCTGCCGTATTCTTTTTCGTTTCATTGCCCTTGGCTTGGATGGTTTTAATTTATGAATGAAATGCGCTATACTGCGGACTGCTGTAGAAAACGGCAGGATGCCGTAAAGAACCGCGCGTATTGCGGGTTCATATTTTCAGTTGGCGGCTGTAAGGATTCGGCGGAACCGCGCTTCCTTAACAGCCGCGCAAGGAGTCTCTCATGATCCATTTGTTCCGGGACGCCGGAAAGCGGGTTTTCCATTGGAAACCGCGTCTTAAGCGTCTTCCCCCTTTTCTGGTCCTGTTCTTCCTCTGCGGCGCGGCCGCTTTCGGTCAGGACCTGGTTCGCCTGACCCCTGACGACGCGGTAGATCTGGCGATTAAAAACAACCTCAGCCTGGAATCAGCCCGGGCGAACCTCGATGTCAAAAAACGGAAGTCCGACCTGGTGTGGAACGAGTTTCTCCCGACTGTAGGCGTCCAGGGAACCTTAATGCGGGATAACTGGGCTGCCACAACCCAGGGGATAGATTTCTCCGCCTCGCCGCTGCCGAAGCCCTATTCCATAGAGCTGCCCCAGTGGCACGTCAACGGCGCCCTTTCGGTGTCCTATAATTTCAGCTTTGCCCTGATCAAAGGCATAGAAAGCATCAAACTGGATTACCAGGCAGGGCTTATGGGGCTGGAAAAGGCCAGGCTCCAGATGGAACGGGATGTCCGGAAGACGTACAACCAAATCCTCCTGCTCCAGAGAAACGCCGGACTCCTCAGGGAGAGTTTCGCCAACGCCGAACGCCGGGCGGCTACCGCGGAGGCGAATTACCACGCGGGCCTTGCGCCCAGACTAACCTGGCTTCAGGCCCGGGTGTCGGCGGAGAACATGAAGCCTACCATCAACGAGACAGAGAACAACCTCAAGTCCCTGCTGGCCAATTTTGCTATGACCCTGGGGCTGCCCTTGGATACCCGGTTCGAACTTGTCCCTGTGGAAGAAGGGGATTTTTACATCCCTCTGGATGTGGCGGAGCTTATTTCCAGGGCCGCTTCCGGGAAGCCGGACATCATGGAACTCCAAAGCCAGATCCGCTACCTTGCCAGCGCCAGAAAGGCCCGTGCTATTCAGCTCTATACTCCGTACCTCAATTTATCCTGGAGTCTGTCTTCTACCTTTACCCAGGACCCTTTTAAGGAGAGCTGGCTTACCGCGGACAACTGGAACAAAGGCGGGAACTTTTCCATTACCCTGGGATTGAGCCTCAACAGCCTTTTTCCGTTTACCAAAGAAGGCCAGGGCCTAAAGGATTTGGACGCCAATGCCCAAAGCATGAACATCGGCCTTGCCCAGGCCATACAGGGAGCTGAACTGGAGGTGTACACCAAGGTGAATTCCCTGGAAAAAACCAGGACCACCGCGGAAGCCCAGCGGCTTACGGTGGATATGGCGGAACAGTCCTACCATCTCACCGAAGAAGCCTACAGGGCGGGTCTCCAGGATTTTCTTGAAGTTCAGAACGCCGAGCTTTCCCTGAGCCAGGCGAAGCTCCAGCTTCTGACCCAGCAGTTTAATTATTTGAACGATCTTATCGATCTGGAATACGCAGTCGGGGTTCCCTTCGGAACCCTTAGTTCCCGGAACAAAACGGGAAATTGAAAGGAAACAGTACATGAAAGCAACGATATTCGGACGAACCGCCGCGGCAGCGGCGTTAGTGATAACGGTTTTTAGTTTTTCAGGATGCCAGCGCATCAAGGATGTGTACGGCAGCCAGGAAAACAGCGGTCCCGGCCTGGGAGCAGGCCAGCAGGCGCCGGTCTTCGCGGTGAACACTATACCTGCGGCGCAGGGCCAGATTCGGGATTACCTCGCCCTTTCGGGGGATATTATCGCCAGTTCCACAGTGGATACCTATTCCGAAGCCGCCGGTAAGGTGAGCAGGCTCTATGTATCCATAGGCAGCCGGGTCGCCAAGGACAGCCCAATTGCCGATGTGGACCCTTCCCGGCCGGGCATGCAGTACGAAGTTAACGTGGTCAAAGCCCCTGTGGCGGGAACCATCGTGGCCCTTCCTGCCCAGATCGGCATGACTGTCAGCCAGCAGGTTCCTCTGGCCAGGATCGCCGCAGGCACGGGCCTTGAAATACGGCTCTATGTGGCGGAACGTTTTGTTTCCAAAGTCGCTCTCGGCCAGACCTGCGAGATTGCCCTGGACGCCTATCCCGGGGAGATTTTTACCGGCAGAATCACCGAAGTGAGCCCTGTTGTGGACCCCGCTTCCAGGACCATGGAAGTCCGGGTGGGGGTGCCCAATACCGGGTCAAGGCTCAAAGCCGGGATGTTCGCCAAGGTGCGGATCATTACGGAACAGAAAAACAACATCGTCAAAATTCCCGGGTCCGCCCTTATCCAGCGTTTCGGGGAGGATTATGTTTTTGTTACCGAAGCGGATCCGGATAGCTCCGGGAACTCTTTGGCCCGGAAGCGGATCGTCGTTCCCGGAATCCTTATCGACGGAATCCTGGAAGTTCAGCAGGGGCTAAAGCCTGATGAGGATGTTATTGTCCGGGGCCAGAGTTTCCTTGATGACGGAGCCAAAGTCAACATCGTCGACCGGCTTGCTCCTTTGAACGCGAATTAAGGAGATACCATGAGTTTAGCAAAATCTATTGTTTCCCGGCCTACAACGATTTTTATAATCTTTGCGCTGCTTATCATGTTGTCGGCTTTTGCCTTTATCAACCTTCCTATTGATCTGATGCCTGAGATCAACCCTCCGTACCTGGTGGTCATTACGAGCTACCCCGGCGCTGGTCCTGAAGAAGTGGAGCGTACTGTTTCGCGGCCTCTGGAAGCGGCCCTGTCAAGCGCGACAGGCCTGGAGAAAGTAACTACCACTTCGTCCAAAGGTTCCAGTATGGTGATCCTGGAGTTCACTTACGGGACGGATCTGGCTGATGCTTCCAACTCAGTGCGGGACGCCCTGGAACGGGTACGAAACTATATGCCCACCGGGGCTGATACGCCGACAATTTTCAAATTCGATCCTTCTATGATACCTATCATGAACCTCATGGTGACAGGGAACCGCAGCTCCGAAGAACTCAGGGAACTGGCGGTGGACACTATAGTCCCCAGGATCGAACAAACTCCCGGGGTGGCTACTGCCAGCGTTAACGGCGGCAGGGACAAGATCATCAAGGTTGAAATACCCCAGTCCCGGCTTGAGGCTTACGGGCTTACGGTAACGTCACTTCAGCAGATGCTGGCGGCTAACAACGCCCAGGTCGCGGCGGGGACCATCACGGAAAACGGCCTTTCCTACATCCTCACTACTATGGGTGAATACACCTCGCTGGATCAGATTCGGAACACCGTCATCTCCTATAAAGGCGGCGGCGTGTCGGGCGGC
>JAITEW010000345.1 GCA_031281855.1 Treponema sp. | reverse complement strand
GTAGTTGCCGTCGTATTTAAGATGGCAGATGCGGTGCTTCGTGGTGAAATCCGGCCCTTCATACCAAAATTCTCCGCAAACGATGTCCGGGACGCCGTTGTTGTCCACGTCGAAAACCGAACAGGCTTCGCATTTATTTTCCAAGTCGATGGCGCTCTTAGTAAATTGAATCATGAATAACCTCCTGAAGGAAAAACGTTTTTCTATGAGTAGATTATCACAGGTTTTTCCGGTTGTCAAGATATTTTTCACAACCTTTTGCCTCCCTTTTTGCATAACGTTCCGGTCGTTTGCGATGTTCCAGCCCGCCCTATAAAGTAAATCGTAGGTTAACTTGCAAGTCTTACGGTTTTTCAGGCTAAAGCCAATGAACTTTAGTTCGCCAAATCCGTTTTTTTTAGCGGAAGTTGTTCAGAAACTGAGATTTCTGAACAACTCTATTATTTCCCCATCAAGGGCATTGCGCCTGTAGGCATAAAGGAGTAGCTTTGTGGTAAGATATTCCTAAAATTTTGACTAATGGAGTTAAAAGCAACTATGAAAATCGGAGTTTTAACAGACAATTTCCGCTGCCCTCTCAGGGAAGCCCTGGAAAAAGCCTCGCGCCTGGGGTTCTCGGGGGTGCAGATCTACGCTACCGGAGGGGAGTTTGGCGCTTCCCTGCTTGACAGCAAAACGGTTCTTAATGACTACCTGAAGCAGATTAAGGATCTGGGGCTTAAGGTAAGCGCTCTCTGCGGCGATATGGGGGGGCATGGGTTTGAGATCCGGAAGGATAATCCTGACAGGGTAGAAAAGTCAAAACGGATTATTGATTTAGCCGCCGCCTGCGGCTCTTCTGTGGTAACGACCCATATCGGGGTGATTCCTGGGGACGAAAAGTCGGAAAAATTCGAAACGATGCTGGAAGCCCTGGACGCCCTCGGGGTTTACGGGAAAGGCTTGGGGGTTACCCTGGCTATAGAAACAGGGCCCGAAAAACCTGAGACACTTAAAAAGTTTATCGCCGGGACCCACGGCGGCGTAGGGGTTAACCTGGATCCGGCGAATTTTGTCATGGTCACCGGAGTCGATCCTGCCAAGGCCGTGGAAGTTCTGGGGCCCTCTATAGTCCATACGCATGTTAAAGACGGGATCATGAAGAAGCAGGTTGATCCGGTGCGTGTTTACAGCATCTTTGCCGATGGCGGGATAGAAGATTTCCGCATGAGCGACTACTTCGAGGAAACCCCTGTGGGTAAAGGCGGCGTGGATTTTGACGCCTACCTCAGGGCGCTGAAAAAAACCGGCTACGATGGTTACTTCACTATTGAACGTGAAGCCGGGCCGGAACCCGAAAAGGATATAGCCGCCGCTGCGGCGTATATCAGGGAAAAACTTGCCCAGACGGGGTATGAATGACCCCTCCTGAAACCAGGCCCCCGGTTTCGCCTGCAGAAGCTTTTGAACACCTGTATGGCGTTATCCGCAAACTCAGAGCCCCGGAAGGCTGTCCCTGGGACCGGGAGCAGACGCCCCTTTCGTTAAGAGGCGGTTTAATCGAAGAAACCTACGAGTGCGTTGAAGCTATTGATGAAAAAGACCCCTCTCATGTGAAGGAAGAACTTGGGGATATCTTCCTCCTGGCGGTCATGATTTCCTATATGTACGAGGAAGAAGGGGAATTTTCCGTAGCCGGCGCCCTTGAGGGGATCTCCGAAAAACTCATCCGCAGGCACCCCCATGTGTTTGCAGGGCTCAGCGTAAAGGACAGCGCAGAGGTGCTGGACAACTGGGCGAAAATCAAGGTTGAGCAGGAAGGCAGGAAGCCCAAAGATTCCATCCTCGATGAGGTAAGCCGCGGGCTCCCGCCGCTGGACAGGGCCTGGAAACTCCAGAAAAAAGCCGCCAAAGCGGGATTCGACTGGCCCGACATCAAGGGGGTTGTTTCCAAAATAACGGAAGAACTCAGGGAACTTGAAGACGCTGTCGCGTCTGCGGACGCTATAGCCAATATTGCAGCGGACTCCGGCGCCGCCGGTACGCATGCAGGCGCTGTGGAGGAAGAACTGGGGGACCTGCTTTTTTCGGTAGTGAATCTCTGCCGCTACCTTCATGTGGAACCGTCAGTGGCCCTTCAGCGTACAAATATAAAATTTACCGAACGGTTCAAGTACGTGGAAAAACGAATGAAAGAATCCGGCGCCGGGATGAAACAGGAAAATTTGGGCCTTATGGACAAATACTGGAACGAAGCCAAAAAGGCGGAACCCGGCTCCCAGGTTCTCCCTCATTCTTCCTGCTGACGGGTTTCCAGCAGCATGAGCTGCACAAAGTAGTTTACCTTCTTGTAATCATCAGCAAGGCGCTGGGTTATAGGCGTCTTTGATACCTGGACAAGTTCTTTCCAGTTCATGATGAGTTCGTAAGGCTTCTTCTGGCTGTCGTCTACCAGCATTTTAAGATGCTTCCCTACAATAATAAGGGACTGGACCGCGCGGTTTATGATGTTCAGGGCCTCTTCGTTTAGGGTAGTGATGATACTGTTGATGTAACGGGCCTGGCCCGGGTCCCGGTCAACCCGGAGCAAGGCGCCCCTGAGCCGGGGGCCGTTGCCGCCTTCTTCCGAAAGGCTTTCATCAAGCGCCGTGATTTCCGGGAGTATCTCCACCACATCATGATACCCGTCGGACATGGCCCGTGAAGCCGAGCTGTTGGTCCACTGCCCGCGTACCAGCATGATGTCGCCGAGTTCCTGCATCTCTTTACTCATGAAATCCTGGATAAAAGAAACAAGGTGGTTCAGCGCCGGAGCATAGACATAGGCCGCCAGATCCTTCTGGGTCAGTATTTTCCCCTTCTCTTTAGTGTAAAAAGAAAGCCGTATCGTATCGGCGGAACCGAAAACGGTTTTTTCCAGGACAGCTATCTGGGTGTTCCGCTGGCTGTCGGCGATGTCCATAATCACCTGCCGTATTTCGGCGTTTTTGTGATCCAGCCAAACCGAAGAAAGCTGTTCATGCGGGGCAGGCGCGGCTTTGGGTTCCCAGACGGGATTTCCCGAAGCCAGGCGGACCATACATTCGAGTATTTTCGACTGTCTGAGGTCTTTCAGGTTCGAAAGGAGCCCATTCCAGATTTCAAACGGAATCAGGTCCGTCCCGCCTTTGCAGTATTTGAGGATCTCAAAGACCGTCTTCCAGTCGTCATTGCTCTCGAATGAAGGGAGTATGGACATGAAAGCGGAAATATCCGCCATGATGATGTCGGTATTGAGAGAGGAGAACTTAGGAGTGGAGCTAAAATCCTTTTCCGCCAGGCTGGGATCGAATTTTTTGAGGAAAGCGTAATAATTCCACGAAACGAACCGGTTCAGGACAGCGATGAGGTTATAGCATTTATCCGCAGCCGCGAGTTTGGGGCTGTCGAATCCGGCTGTCAGCGCCGCAAGGTCCGCCTCAAGTTCTTTGGAGATACCGGGTCCGGCTGTTTTCCGCCGTTCAGCAACAGCTTCCGGCGTAAGACGCTTAATGATGTCCATAGTGGGCTTGTCCAGAAAGGACTCAATGGTAACGTGCTTTATCCGGGAAATATTAGCCGGATCTTTCAGATAAACCCACGCAGGATATACAATTTTATAGATGTTGTAAAAATACTGGGCAAACGAAACGTCCGCTTCCCCCTGGCGTACATGGTAGAATTTAGCGTATTTGTTCTGCTGAATCTCCCTGGCAATCTGCTTCAGGAGCACCTGCTTGTCATCGCCGCCGTCGCTGTCGCCGGCGATAAAGGAGATAACTTTGTTCAGAATATCTTCAGGCATGCTTTTCCTCAACTGATAATGTAGTCTATCCGGCGCCTTGTTTCAATTCCCCGCCGTTGCGGGCATGCGGCTGCCTGTCAGCGGACCCGGCGGGTTTCAAACTTCTCTTCAGGGTGTTCCCGGAAATATCCCTGCCAGGTCCGTTCCAGGCCGGCCAGATCCGTTTCCCGGTTCAAAAGGGTCTTCACATAGTTCCCCCACTTGAGATTATCGCAAAAATAACCGAAAAAACGCCGCGCCCGGCTCAGGTGGAACTCCCGGGGCTGATACCGGGCCAGCAGTTCCAGAAACATGAGGCCCGTTTTCTCAAAATCCGCAGGGAACGCGGCGTCCTCGGGCGCTTCCTTCGCCAGCCCCAGGGCGCGGGCAAAAACCCAGGGCTGCCGTACCGCCAGGCGGCCTATCATCACAGGGCAGCCTGACGCCCCGGACGGTCCGCCTGAAGGGAAGGCCCGGCGCAGCATTTCCCCAGCAGAGGCTATGTCGCCGTTGCCGGCTACAGGTATGCCCAGTTCCCGCCTCAGGGCGGCGACATATTCCCAGCGCGCGGTGCGCTTGAACTTCTCCTTCGCGGTGCGCGGGTGGAGGGTGATGCGCTCGACCCCTTCGGCCTCAAGGCGGCGGCAAAAATCCAGCAGGTACTCAAAATTGTCTGCCAGGCCTATGCGGAGTTTTACGGAAAGCCGGCGTTTAACCTTTTTCCGGACCAGGGCTATCATGGTTCCGGCTTTATCCGGATCCGCCATCCAGCGGACCCCTGCGCCGGTGCGGGTAATAGCCGGCGCGGAACAGCCCATGTTGATATCTATTCCCAGGCAGTCACGGCTGTCCAGGATGCCGGCGGCCCGGGCCAGCGATGCGGCGTCGCTGCCTATAAGCTGGTAAACCACCTTTTCCGGGCACGGGCCGGCGTCGGCGTACCAGGTTTCAAAAGGGCCGGCTGCAAGAAAAGCCCCGGCGCTGATCATCTCGGTAAAATACTCGCTGCAGCCTCCGAATTCTTCGATTAGTTCCCTGAGAGGCCTGTGGCTCAGTTCAGCCATAGGCGCTAACAAAAAAGGAAAATCCATAGTATGATTATCCGGATTTCATGTAAAAAAAACAGATGGAGGTTCAGGATTCCATCTTGACACTTGACGAGTTCAGGGGTTTGCCATAAAGTATAAGGAAGAGGAGCGTAGCCTATGATAGCAAAGAGTGATATGCCTAACATCAACGATAAGCCGCCTGAGGGAGCAAAACCGGAAGGAGGGGCGTACCGGGTGCTTGTGGTTGACGATTCTATGTTTATCGCTAA
>JAITEW010000270.1 GCA_031281855.1 Treponema sp. | reverse complement strand
GAATTCGCGGCCCTTCTGATGCACGCCGAACATCTGGAAGCCCGTTTTGGCGTGGGGCCCCACACCATAAGCGTTCCCCGGGTAAAACCCGCCCTCGGCGTTGACCCCAATTCGTTTGAAGGCGGCATAAGCGACGGGCTTTTTGAAAAAATCGCCGCCTGCATCCGCATCGCCGTGCCCTACACCGGCATGATTATCTCCACCCGGGAAACCAAAGCGGTCCGTGAAAAACTGCTGCGCGTCGGTGTCTCGCAGATAAGCGGCGCGTCGCGGACTTCTATCGGCGGCTACACCGAACAGCCCGATGAAGAAGAAGACACCCGGCAGTTTGTGGTTTCCGACACCCGCTCCCTTGACGATGTGATTAAATGGCTCATTGACTCAGGTTATGTTCCCAGTTTTTGCACCGCCTGTTACCGCGCGGGACGCACCGGCGACCGTTTTATGGAATTGTGCAAGAGCAAACAAATTCTTAACTGCTGCCATCCCAACGCCCTTATGACGCTGAAAGAATATTTGATGGACTATGCCAAGCCGGTAACCCGCGAGGCCGGGGAAAAACTGATTGAAAAAGAAATCGAAAACATCCCGAAAGAAAAAGTCCGTAACATCGTGCGCAAAAATCTGGTTACGATTCAAAACGGCCAGCGGGATTTCAGGCTGTGAGGGAACGCATGCCGGAAACCGTGACGGCCGGGCTGGATACAACAAGCGATGCCGGGCTTCTGGAACTTATCACTACCGAAGACCCGGCACAGGAAGAGGCCCTCTTTGCCGAGGCCCGGCGGCTCAGGGCGGAGCATTACGGCAGCGGCGTTTACTTCCGGGGCCTCATCGAATTTTCCAATTACTGCAAAAACGATTGTTACTACTGCGGCATACGCCGGAGCAACGCCAGGGCCGAACGTTACCGCCTGGGTCCTGATGAAATTCTCAACTGCTGCCGTATGGGCGATCTCCTGGGTTACAAGACCTTCGTGCTCCAAAGCGGCGAGGACCCCTGGTTCACTGACGACCGCGTGGTTGAAATCCTGGCGGCAATACGGCGGGAATTTCCGGATCACGCCATTACCCTTTCTATCGGGGAGAAGAGCCGCGAAAGTTACGAACGCTTTTTCCACGCCGGGGCTAACCGCTATCTGCTCCGCCACGAGACTGCCGATGATGCGCATTACCGTTTGCTGCACCCTGCTTCCATGGATCTCGCGGAACGGAAGCAGTGCCTTTTTAATTTGAAAAAAATCGGCTACCAGGTAGGCGCGGGTTTCATGGTAGGGACCCCTTTCCAGAAACCTGAGCATCTGCTGGAGGACCTTTGCTTTATCAGGGAACTCCGGCCCCACATGGTAGGCATAGGCCCCTTTATCCCCCAGAAGGATACCCCCTTCGGCGCGTACCCGCCGGGAAGCCTGGAACTTACCCTCCGTATGGTGGCCCTGGCCCGGCTCATCCTGCCCAGCGCCCTTATCCCTGCTACCACCGCCCTGGGAACCCTCTCCCCCCAGGGCCGGGAAAAGGGCCTTATGGCAGGGGCCAATGTGGTGATGCCCAACCTCTCTCCCAAGGCGGTGCGTAAGCTCTACTCCCTGTATGACAACAAAATCTGCACCGGAGACGAAGCCGCCGAATGCCGCCTTTGTATGGAAGGCCGTATCCGCGATTTCGGCTTTGAACCCGACATGAGCCGCGGCGACTGGGCGGCAGGCAGCAGGGCGGCAAATTGACAATGTAAAAAGTATACCGCTACAATAGAAAATTATGAAACTCCCGCGTATGTTCCTGCTGTTTTTGTTTCCCCTGGTACCGGGAAGAAGTAGCGGTCTGTGAGCGAAAGGGCCGATAAATACAACCTCACTGAAGGGGGCATCCTCCACAAACTCCTGGTTATTGCTGTTCCCATTATGGGGACCCAGTTTATGCAGATGGCCTACAACCTGACGGACATGTTCTGGCTCGGCAGGGTAGGGAGCGAGGCAGTGGCTTCCGCAGGGGCAGCAGGGATGTATATGTGGCTTTCCTTTGGTTTCCTCCTTATCGGCAGGATGGGGGCTGAGATCGGTGTATCCCAGTCATTAGGCAGAGGGGACAAAAAAGCAGCTCTGAGTTTTTCCCAGAACTCCCTCCTTGTCGCTCTGATTTTGGGGACCCTCTTCGGCCTTCCTCTGGTTATTTTTAACCGGGAACTGGCGGGGTTTTTTCGCTTCCGGGAGCCCGGGGTGGCGGCCGACACGGCGGCATATCTCGCCATCGTGGGCATCCCTATGCCTATGCTGTTTATCTCCGGAGTGATCACCGGAACCTTCAATGCTTCGGGGAATTCCCGGACCCCTTTTATTCTTAACGCCCTGGGCCTCGCAGCCAATGTGATCCTGGACCCGGTTTTCATTCTGGTCCTGGGCATGGGGGTAAAGGGCGCCGCAGCGGCTACTGTTATTTCACAGCTTCTGGTGTGCGCCCTGATGGTTGCCGCGATCTTTCTTTTTAAGGACCGGCCTTTTGAGCGCTACAGTTTCAGATTCGCTGTTGACCGGCACAGGATAAAGCTCATCATACGATGGGCGGCGCCTATCGGTCTTGAGAGCATACTCTTCTGTTTCCTTTCCATGGTTACTTCCCGCATCGAAGCCGGTTTCGGCGCCGGCGCGGTGGCTGCAAGCAAAGTAGGCTCCCAGCTTGAATCGCTGTCCTGGCTCATTGGCGGGGGCTTTGGTTCCGCCCTTGTCGCCTTTATCGGCCAGAACTACGGCGCAGGCAAAACGGAACGCATACGCCAGGGGGTAAAAATTTCCGCCCTCGTCATGGCTGCCTGGGGGACCCTGGTTACCCTGCTGCTCTGGTTTGCCGGAGGCTTCCTGTTTTCCTTTTTCCTTCCTGATCCTGCTATGGTTGCCTTAGGGATACCATACCTCCGCATCCTTTCCTTTGCCCAGCTCCCTATGAACATGGAAGCCGTAGGCGCCGGGGCTTTCAAGGGAACCGGCCGCACCCTCCAGCCCTCTCTGGCGAGCATTGCCACTAACGCCGTAAGACCCGTGCTGGCCTGGGCGCTCTCACGTACCGCATTGGGCCTCTACGGAGTGTGGATTGGGGTAAGCATCACCGCCCTCGTCAGGGGCGTCTGGGTGTGCCTGTGGTATGTCCTTACAGAGCGCCGCGGGAACCGTTAATATTTAGCGGAAGCTGTTCAGAAACTGAGGTTTCTGAACAACTCTATTATAAGATTCAGCCAGGGCATTGATGTTTTTTATGACTATGTGCAGGGCGATAAAGGGCCCGACGATGATGAAGGACCCCAGGATGTACCAGAGCAGTATGGTTCCGCCGCTTTCTTTGAAGGAAAGGCCGTAACGAGGGGCGTTATCCTGCATACGGTCCCCTACCATAAAGAGCCATACCAGATTGTATATCCCTAAAGTTATAAGACCGATGAAAAAACAGAACAAGAGCCCCCGGGTTTTCTGCCCGTCCCCTTTGCAGAGGGTGTTCATGTCCTTCGCCAGCTTGTGGATAAAATACAAGCCATAGATGCCGAAAGTGATGATAGTGAGAAGGATAACGGCGATATAGTTTCGTTTTTTGATCATACGAAATTCAGTACCCGGCGTATTCCTCCGGGTCTTTCCCCCTTGTTATAATACAATCGTGCGCCGGCGTACGCTACTTCTTTGCAGGCGTCTTTCCCGCAGCGGCGACTTTGGCGTCTACGCTGTTGAGCATCGCGGTAAGCTGGGCCTTTTCAACAAGGTCGATAAGGCGGGCTTCGGTATAGCGTTTGGCTTCTTCGGTGAAATTTCCTACAGCGATACAAACGCCTTTGCCGGCTTTCACTTCTTTCAGGTGTGAATGGAAGTCCCGAATCACCAGCTCGCCAATGGAACCCGAAGTGCGTATAAAGCGGAACATGATGATGTCCGACCACTTGGGGGTGTCTACTTCTGCGAGAATATCGGCCCATTCATTTTTATTAACCGAGATATTGGTGATCTTCACCTTGGCTTTTTGAAAATAACCTATGACGATTTTACGGCACAGGGCCACAAAATCCCCTGACGGGGCCATAAGGAAGATCTGAAGGTTTTTATTGGCGTTAAGTTCCTGGTACCTGCCGATAAGGGGGGAAACATCCTTGTAATTGGGATTCTCCATTTGGATTTCCCTGAGGTATCCCAGGGCCCTGCCGATGTCGTTTTGCTTGAGCAAAGCCGAGGCCAACTGGTAGCGCAGCTCGATCCGGATTTCGGGCTTGATATTCTCGTGTCTGAGGCCCAGGTCGAAATCCGCGATAGCCTTGTCGTACTGCCTTGCGCCGGCGGTGATGGTCCCTGAGATAAGGCAGGCGCTGGCGCCCATCACAGGGTCTCCCCGGAGCTGGGCGAAGATGCGCTGGGCCTGCTCGATCTGGTTGGCTTCATGGTAACATTCCGCCAGGGTGTAGAGGGATTCCTTGTCATCCGGCGCCAGGTCTATGGCTTTCCGTATATAGGTCATAGCCTCTTTGTTTTTCTTTATCCTGAAATAGGAATGCCCCAGGGTCCTCAGAGTCGGGGCGTGCTCCGGGTCCTGAAGGCGGGCCTGGTTCAGCATCTGTATGGCTTTTTCGTAATTTTTCCGCTGGAATTCCAGGACCCCAAGGTTGTAATTCACATCGAAGCTGCCCTGGTTAAGGCTTCGGGCAACGGAAAACCCTTTATAGGCGTCTTCGGCCAGGCCGAGTTTAAGGGCAGAAAGCCCGAACCGGTAGTTTATGTCAAATTCCCCCGCTCCCTGGGAGCCGCCTGATTCAATAAGGCTTCCGTAGGTTTTGTAAGCCTGGTTCCACTCCTCTTCCCGGAAATAAAGATCCCCCAAAGCTGAGAGGGCTTCGGGATCATGGGGATTCTGGGAAAGCCGCTTGGTGGCGTTCTTGATTATAGCGTCCCGGCCTTTAGACTGTGTTCCGCCGCCGCCTTTGCGGCTGTTGAGCAGCATTACGATGAAAACGCCGATAATAAGGACTACCACCGCAGCCAGGACAGGGATCAAAAAATCCATATCGTAATTAT
>JAITEW010000210.1 GCA_031281855.1 Treponema sp. | reverse complement strand
AATACGTTACCCTCTACGGTATTCTGATTGCTTTTAAGAATTACCGCATCAAGCTGGGCATACTGGGCAGCCCCTGGGTGGGGCTGGCTAATTTTCCCAAGGCCCTGGGGAACAGCGATGTCCCGCGTATTATCATAAATACGCTGTTTATAAGTTTCTGCCGTCTTATCTTCGGGTTCCCGGTTCCTATAATTCTTGCAATACTGCTCAACGAGCTGAAATCCCCGGTTTTTAAGCGCCTGGTACAGTCCGTACTTTACCTGCCCTATTTCCTTTCCTGGATTATTATGGCCGGCATCTTCTCCAACCTTCTGTCGGTGACCAACGGCGTCATCCCCATCTTTATGCGCAGCCTTGGGGTGGAGATGCCTTCGTTGATAGCCGACCCCAAGTACTTTGTCCAGTTTCTTGTTGTTTCGGATATCTGGAAGAATTCGGGCTGGGGAACCATTATTTACCTGGCCGCCATCAGCGGCATCGATCCGGAACTGTACGAATCCGCCGTGGTAGACGGCGCGGGCCGTTTCCAGCAGGTTCTGCACATCACCCTGCCCTGTATAGCCTTAACCATCGTTACCCTCCTGGTCCTGAGCATGGGGGGCATCATGAACGCGGGCTTTGATCAGATCTTCAACCTCTACAGCGCCAGGACCATGCGGGTTGGGGATATTATCGATACCTACGTGTACCGTTTGGGCATCCAGAACGGAAGGTATGAATATTCGACTATTATCGGGCTGTTAAAATCCCTGGTGAACTGCGCGCTGCTCCTCACGGTGAACTGGATAGCCGGGAAGATCACCGACTCGTCGCCGCTGTAAACGGAGGAACTTATGAAGCAATCGTTAGGATACCGGGTTTTTTCAGTTTGTAATATCGCCTTTTTTATCGTTCTGGCCCTGGTAATGATATTCCCTATGTACAAGGTGCTTATCACGTCAATTCTTACGTCCGGGGAAATGTACGCCTCCCCCCTGGTCCTGTGGCCCAAGAACCCGACAATAGAGCCCTACTTGTTTATCTTTTCTTCCAACGAATTACCCCAGGCGATCCAGGTAACCCTTTTTGTAACCGTAGCCGGGACCTTCCTTTCCATGCTGGTAACGCTGTTCCTCTCCTACGCGCTTTCCAAAAACTTTTTACCTGCCTGGAAGATCATCCACAGGCTCATACTGGCTACCATGTTTTTTGATTCCGGCCTTATCCCGTTTTTTGTTCTCGTAAGGGGCCTGGGGCTTATCGACAACATCTGGGTGAACATTATCCCGTCCCTTGTAGGGGTCTGGAACTACCTGGTTATCCGGTCGTTTTTCAAACAGCTTCCCGCGAGTCTTGAGGAAGCGGCGCTCATCGACGGCGCAGGGTGGTTCACGGTGTTTTTCCGCATTGTCATACCCGTATCAATGCCGGTTATCGCCACTTTTACCCTCTTCCACGCCGTAGGCTACTGGAACACCTGGTGGAACGCCATGCTGTTCTGCAACGACCCGAACCTGGCAACACTCCAGCTTATCTTAAGGCGCCTGGTGGTAACCGGCGAAACCATGACGCAGATGGTTGCCGCCTACGGCCGTGAAAAAACCTCCAAAGGCGCTATATATACCGAAGCCATTAAAATGGCTTGCGTGGTTGTCGCTACGGTTCCCATCCTGGTTGTGTACCCGTTCCTGCAGAAGCACTTTGCCAAAGGCGTCATGATAGGGGCCATAAAAGGATAGGCTCTTTATTTTGGGGATTTCTTCCGCACTGCGGAAGTTCCTAATATATTTTTTGGAGGGCTTTTTGTATGAAGAAAACGGTATTGTTACTGGCTGCCGTACTTGCGGCAGGTTCCCTGCTGGTTACGGGCTGCAAGAAAGGAAGTACGGCGTCAGGAAGCGGCGGCGCGCCTATGGAACTGAGTTTCGGCTTCTGGTGGAACAACGGGGGGGGCCCCTTTGGAGACGACCCGATAGGGAAATACATTGAAGAAAAATTCAATGTAAAGATCACCAAAGTAATGGAAGACTGGAGCGACTACACCGATAAGATCCGCCTCTGGGCCGCGACTGACGAGCTGCCGGACTTGTTCTCCGCCTATCCGGCAGGGTCTTCCTGGTTCGGGGACTTTATCTACCAGGAGGTTATCCGATCTATACCCCAGGAGATGATCAATAAGCGTCCTAATATAAAGGCCTTAACCGACGCCCACACCCTGGGCAAGCAGCTTGCAGAATTCTACAAGGGCCAGTACTTTATCGTGCGCCCTGAATCCGTTAAGGGCTGGAAAGTCGCCAACCTGAACGGTTTATACTACCGCAGAGACTGGGCAGAAAAGCTGAGCATCAAGAAGCCTGCCAACATGGATGAACTGTACGAATACCTCAAGGCAGTTGTGAATAATGATCCTGACGGCAACGGCGTTAAAGACACCTACGGCCTTACGGCCGGCGGCGTTGGAGCGTACTTCTACCCCTTTGGCGCTTTTGTAGACGACTGGATCTACCTCCCTAACGGCAAGGTGCAGCCCGGCTACATGGACGAAGAGCCTATGGTCGCCACCCTTACGTGGCTGCGCAAGATCTTTAAAGAGGG
>JAITEW010000178.1 GCA_031281855.1 Treponema sp. | reverse complement strand
TGGGACGCTGCCTATCAGGGTCTCTGCGGGCCGGACTATACCACCGGGGACCTGCCCGCCCATGGTTCGCGGCTGCTGCGCCTGACGCCCGTGTCGGAAGACAGGCCGGTCGTAGTCGGTTCGACCCTGCATATATCCATGGGCGCTGCGGAAATCGTCGATGTATTAACCGGAAAAGACACTTTAACCATCCGGTTACATCCTGCGGCTGGCGCCCGTGAGGGGACAGTATTCGTGTATAGTCCGAAACCGCTTTCGTATGAAGGGGCTGAGGGCCTTACGGCAGGGGCGGTCGCCAACGCCGGCGGGGTATACGGGATACCGGTAAGCAGCCGGGATCGGCGGGCGTGCTGTCAGGAAATACGGCTGCGGATTAATCCCTGAGAAACCGCAGATATACCGCTACCGAAGCCGCCGACCTTGTCTGGAAATTTATGGCTTATAAAAAAACAGACAAGGAGCCCTCCCTGCTTCTGAGTCATCCAGCTTTATTGCATATTTATACATTTTTCCCTATACTCCTTCTCAGGAGAGGAGAGCGGAAGCGTTCATGATCGTGATGAAGTTCGGAGGGAGTTCCGTGGCCAATGCGGAACGGATCCGCCATGTAGCCGGCATTGTGAAGACCCAGCTTGAGCGGAAACCTGTGCTGGTGCTTTCCGCTATGGGGGATACTACGGATTATCTCCTGGAAGCGGCTAACGATGCTTACAAACAAGGGGGTGTTTCCGTCAGCCGGATCGAGGAGCTGCATCTTACTGCAGTGAAGGATCTTAATCTCCCGGATCAGGTGCGGAAGGATATAGAGCCCCTCATAGAGGAGCTGCGGAGCCTTCTTTCAGGGATTTCCCTTATCAGGGAGCTTACCCCCAGAACCAGGGACTACCTGGTGTCCTTTGGCGAGCGCCTTTCGGTGCGTATCGCTGCGGCCTATTTCAGCACAGTGGGCATCAACGCCAGGGCCTTTGACGCCTGGGATCTGGGCTTTGTCTCGGATTCCGGTTACACCGCCGCTGAACTCGTAAAGGAATGCTGGGAGCTGATTCCTGAAAAGATACTCCCTCTTGTTGAAAACGGGGTCCTGCCGGTAGTAACGGGCTTTATCGCGAAAGATGCAAACAACAACATCACCACCCTGGGACGAGGGGGGTCGGACCTTTCGGCCACGATGATCGCCGCGGCCTGCAAAGCCGAAGAAGCCCAGGTCTGGAAGGACGTAGACGGCATACTTACTGCGGACCCCCGGCTGGTGCCCAGGGCGAAACCGGTAGAGATGGTTACCTACGAGGCCGCAGCGGAGCTGGCCTATTTCGGCGCCCAGGTTCTCCACCCCCGGGCCATGCAGCCCTGCATGAAAACCGGAACCCCGGTACTGGTTAAGAACTCTTACAATCCGGCGGCTCCGGGAACCAGGATCGTTTCGGTGCTGGAAAAGAAAATAAGCCCTATTCAGGCCCTTACTTCCAGAAAGAACGTTACTTTAGTGGATATTGTTTCTACCCGCATGCTGGGCCAGTACGGGTTTTTGGCTGAGGTTTTCTCCTGTTTCGCCAAGCACGGCCTTTCGGTGGATATGGTAGCTACCAGCGAGGTGTCGGTCTCCCTCACTCTGGACGCGGTCTATGATCTTACTGCGCTGCAGAAGGACCTTTCCCGCATTGCCAGCGTGGAGATTAAAACCGGCAAGGCTATTGTTACCATCATCGGCAACGTGCGCCGCTCTTCGGAGATCCTGGCCCGGGCCTTCCGCATCTGCGAACTCCTGGGCGTGACGGTACAGATGGTCTCCCAAGGCGCCAGCAAAGTGAACATCAGCTTTATCGTTGACGACAGCGAAGCCGCAGAGGTACTAAAAGCCCTGCACGGGGACTTTTTTGAGATAAAGGTATAACAATGAACGTAGCGCTTATTGGATATGGGAAGATGGGCAGGCTCCTTGAGAGGATGCTTCAGGAGAAGGGCCACAGGGTTCTGGCAGCGGCGGATCCCTTTGCGGCAGAGGAAAAGACCGCCCTTGGGGCCCAGGTGCGCAAAAGCGCCGGGGAGCTCGCGGAGTTCAAGCCGGGGACTTTTGACGCTGCTATTGAGTTCACCAGGCCCGACGCCGCGGCGGCCAATATCACGGCTCTGGCGGAACTGAAAATCCCGGTAGTAACAGGAACTACAGGCTGGTATGACAAGCTGCCTGAGATAAGCGAAAAGGTGAACGCCGCGGGTTCCGCCCTGTTCTGGGCGCCCAACTTTTCCCTTGGGATGAACCTCTTTTACCGCCTCGCAGCGTACGCAGCAAGCCTCTTCGATCCCTTCCCTGAATACGACGCAGGAGGCTTTGAAAGCCATCATAACAAAAAAGCGGACAGCCCTTCAGGGACCGCGAAGATCCTGGCTGAAGCGGTGCTGGCCAACATGACCCGGAAAAACAAGGCGGTTTACGAGATGCTGGACCGTTCTCCTCTGGCGGATGAATTCCACTACGCCAGCCTCAGGGTCGGTTCCGTTCCGGGAACACATTCCATCATCTTCGATTCCCCTGCGGACACTGTGGAGATTACCCACACGGTGCGGAACCGGGAGGGGCTCGCAGCAGGGGCCATTACTGCGGCAGAATGGCTCGTGTCCAAACCCCGGTCCGGGATCTTCACTATGGACGAGATGCTGGCGGATATTTTAGCGTAAGCGCCTGAAGGGAGCTTGCGTTCACACTGAAACAGGAGATTTTTTTATGAACGGACTGAAAGGCGCGTTTACCGCCCTCATCACACCTATGAAGGATTCAGGCGGCGTGGACTACGACGGTTTCCGCAGGCTTATTGATTTTCAGCTTGAAGAAGGCATCGACGGCCTGGTCCCCCTGGGCACCACCGGCGAGACTCCTACTCTGGAAGAGGATGAGGAAGAGAAGCTCATACAAATCGCCGTAAAGGCGGCGAAGGGAAAAGTCCCGGTGATTATCGGGGCAGGGTCCAACGATACCCGGCACATGGTTCTTTACACCCAGCGGGCAAAAGACCTGGGGGCAGACGCCGCCCTGGTGGTAACTCCCTATTACAATAAGCCCAACGACTCGGGGCTCCTGCGCCACTTTGAAGCCGCAGCGGCAGTGGGCCTGCCGATAGTGGTGTATAACATCGCCTCCAGGACAGGGCGGAACATCCCCGTTTCCCTTATGGCAAAAATCGCCCAAATCCCCGGTATCGCAGGCGTCAAGGAATCCTCCGGCGACCTGGGCCAGATGGGGGACATGATCCGGGAAATCGCCCTGCCCCGGCGGCAGGCGGGAAACCCTTTCGCGGTCCTTTCCGGGGATGACGCCTTTACCCTGCCGCTCATCGCCCTGGGAGGGGAGGGGATCATCTCGGTCATTTCAAACCTGGTTCCCCGGCGGGTCAAGGCCCTTGCGAAAGCCTGTCTGGAAGGCCATTTTGAAGAAGCGCGGCGCATCCACTTTGAACTTCTGCCCTTTATCAAAGCGGCCTTTGTGGAAACCAACCCGGCACCCATCAAAGCGGCCATGACATGGGCCGGCCTCCCCGGAGGCCCCGCCAGGCTGCCCCTGGGCCCCCTGGCGCCGGCGAGCGAAGCTGTCCTCAAAACCGCTCTGGAAGGGCTAAACTTGACCCGCAAGTAGTCCCTGACAGGCCGGGGGGGGCTTTCCCTCCCCTGCCGGGCAAGAAGGTTTTTTGTGCCTTCAGCGAATTGGTTAGCCGGCGTTTCCGGCAAAGGGATCGGTATAGGTCCGCGCAGCCAGGGCCGCGTCCAGGTTGTAGAGCAGCCCCGGATTATCAGCGATAAGCGAAACTTTGGCGACAAGCTCTTCGGCTGCCGCCTCTTCTTCAACCTGTTCGTTAACATACCAGGCTATAAATCCATAAGTGGCATGATCCTGTTCCTGCTGGGCCAGCGTGGCAATCTTGTGAATCCGCTCTGTTACCATGCGTTCATGGGAAAGGACTTTTTCAAAAACTTCTTTTATGCTCCCAAACGAAGTCTGGGGCGTTTTGATGTCCCCGAAAACGGGAGTCCCGCTCCGTCCCAGAATATGCTGGTACAGATGAGTTCCGTGGGCCGTTTCTTCCTGTGCCTGGACAAAAAGCCAGTTGGCAATACCCTTGAACCCCGCCCGATCCGCATAGGCCGACATGGCAAGATAAAGATATGCCGAATAGTATTCGGCGTTTACCTGATCGCTTAACGCTTTTACCAAAGATTCTTTTATCATAATGTTCTCCTTAGCTATAACAGCTTCAATTCCTTTAATCCTCTAAATTCTATGCGTTCCGGAAATGCATGTCAAGGAACCGGGATTCGCGTTGATATAAACCCCGGTATATAATACTATGCTTGTTGTCCGGGAAAGCGTAAAAAAACGGCAAAGGCAGGGTGTATGCAAGAAGGTGCGTATATAACAGAAGGGCCGCGGGATTGGCAGATATTCCAGCAGACAGGCGGCAGCGCCGCTATCAGCATCAGGGGAACCAAGGTAAACCCACAGGGAAAAAGAGGAAATGTTTTTGTCCGTGTAACGGAAGAAGACACCGGCGTTCCTGTCATACCCTGGCAGCAGGCGGACGCGGAGGATGAAGGCCATTGGGATATTTGCCTGCGCGGCGTTCCAGCAGGAGGGCTTTACCGGATTGAAACCTGCCTTAAGCTTGCCGGTGAAACCGCTGTCGAATGGAGCCTCCGGGGAGATATGGTCCATCATGCCGGTGTAGGGGATGTTTTTGTAATCGCAGGGCAGAGCAATTCCGCGGGTTACGGCAAGGACTTTATCTACGATCCCCCTGAACCGGGAGTACACCTTTTTCGGAACAATATGAACTGGGACATGGCGTCCCATCCCTTTAATGATTCAACACGTACAGCGCATGAAGTAAACAGCGAAGCCGCGAACTCCGGGAACTCCCCTTATCTTGCCTTTGCCAGGAGGCTGAAAAAGGCGCTGGGCTATCCCATCGGCCTTATCCAGGCATCCCTTGGGGGCAGCCCTCTTTCGCAATGGAACCCCGAAGAGGACGGAAGCCTTTACCGCTCTATGCTCAAAACCATCGCCGCCGCGGGGAATGTAAAAGGCGTGCTGTGGTACCAGGGCTGTTCCGACGCCGCCCCTCTTCTGGCTGATACGTATCTTGAACGGTTTACCGCAATGGTTTCCCGGCTGCGTTCGGATCTGGCCAATCCCGGCCTGGTTTTTCTGACAGTGCAGTTGAACCGTTACACGGCTCCTGAAACCGGGAAAACAGGCGAATACTGGAACACTGTGAGGGAAGCCCAGCGGCTCGCGGCTCTTACGGTCGAAAATGTATTTGTGGTTCCTTCTACGGATCTGGGGCTTTCTGACGCTATCCATATCAGCGCCGCAGGCAATATGGTTCTTGGGGAACGCATCGCCGCCGCGGCTCTGCTGTGTCTGTATAAAAAACCTTTTGGTTATGCTGCGCCGGATATAAAAGCTGTTGTGAAAACCGCCCCGGATACGGTGGAAATGCATTTTGCCCCTGTTCTGGACCGGCTCTACGCCTACGATGCGGCTCCCGCTCAGGTCCCCTTTGATTTTCAGGATGAGAAAGGCCCCCTTGAGCCTGAGTCATACGCGGTCAGTAAAAATGTAATAAGCTTCAGGTTTAACCGCGCCTTTGAAGGCAGCGCCTGGGCAAACGGCCTTTCGGGCCAAAATCCCCGGGGGATTCCGCCTGTCGATTTCGCGACCCACGCTCCGGTGCTTGCGTTTAACCGTTTCCCTGCGGAAGTTCTCCCTAATCCCCCGGGGGCCGAAGGCTACAGCATAGAAACATGGGAAGGGTTCCGTATGGATACTTTTAACCTGAAAGGAATACTGTCCGGGAAATCCTGCAAAACCATGATCGTATATCCGGCTAAACCCGCCCCGGGGCGTCCCTGGGTCTGGCGGGCTGAATTTTTCGGAGCCTTCCCGTGGGCGGATCTTGCGCTGCTCCGCGCTGGCTGGCATGTTGCCTACTGTTCCCTGAGCGATCTCTACGGCGCCCCTCAGGCTGTTGAGGGTATGAAAAACTTCCACAGCCTTATCACCGGAACATGGGGCCTTTCCGGGAAACCCGCGATTTTCGGTTTCAGCCGCGGCGGCCTCTATGCGGTCAATTACGCGTACCGTTATCCCGGGGACATTTCGTGCCTCTACCTTGACGCTCCTGTCCTGGACATCCGGAGCTGGCCCGGCGGTTTTAACCGTTACCCCAGGAGCGGTCCCGAATGGGAGCAATGCAAAGAGGCATACGGCTTAACCGACGAATCTGCCGCTTCTTTTAGCGACAGCCCTCTTAACCGCGCGCCTTTCCTCGCGGAGAAAGGCATACCC
>JAITEW010000175.1 GCA_031281855.1 Treponema sp. | reverse complement strand
GCCTGGCCTGCGGCAGACCGCGGGCGGCTGGACGAGGTCTGCGAACAGGCCGGGGTAGAGCGGGAGGGCGAAGCCTTTCCGCAGGGCTACGGCACCATGCTGTCCCGCGAATTCGACGGCGTAGACCTCTCCGGGGGCCAGTGGCAGCGGGTGGCAATCGGGCGGGGCTTTTACCGGGAACACGATCTCATCGTGCTGGACGAACCGACTGCGGCGATAGACCCCTACGAGGAGACGCGGATCTACCGGCGCTTTGGGGAAATCTCGAAAGGGAAGACCGCGATCATCGTGACCCACCGGCTGGGTTCTGTGAGGCTTGCGGACCGGATAGTGGTGATGAAGGAAGGGCGGCTGGTGGAAAGCGGGACCCACGAGGAGCTTGTGGCGGCTGGGGGAGAGTACGCCCGGCTCTACGCCTCCCAGGAGCAGTGGTACAAGTGATTACTGGCAAAACCTGACCCGCAGTCAGCCCCTGACAAGCCGGGAGCGGGGAAAACCCTGGGAAAAACGCTTGTAGAATCCTCCGGTTACGACTATTATAGAAATATGAAGCTTAGCCGGTTGCTGCGGTTCCTTTTAGCGGCGCTTATCCTCTCCCCTGCGTTGCATGCCCAGGAGGAGGCGGATCTTTCGCAGCCTCTTTTTGTGCCCTTTGTTTCACGGCTCCAGGGGGAAATAAAAAACAACCTGCTCAGGCTGAGCTGGACAGATTCCCCTGACGTGCGGGGGCCGGTGTATATTTACCGGTCCCTTGAGCCGTTTGATGATAACCTCAGCCCTGATTCCCTGGGGAGGCCCGTTGAAGTCCCTTATGGCGCGGAGTCTTATATCGACGAACTGGGAGATCCCGGAACGTATTACTATTTTGTAGTTGCCAGCGATACCAGGGGGCAGCATTTTGTCCTCCCTATCCCCTTAAACAACAGTATCAGCGTGCAGATCTCCGCTTCTCCGGGAGGGCTTGCGGTCAGTACAGGAAGCCCTGTTTCAGGGGGCTTTCCCGTTCCCGGCGAGGCCGCGCCGGTTCCCGGCGGGTCAGAACCCGGGATAAGCGGCCTTGAAGCCGTAACAGAAGGGGACGGGATTATTATCACTTTCAGCGCCGGGATGACCGGGAAAAAAGTGGTCCTCTACCGGAGCGTCCAGCCCATTAGGCAGACTATGGATCTCCTGGGGGCCGTTATCGTTCACAACGACGCCCCTTCTCCTCTTACCGATTATCCTGTGCCGGGCATTCCCTACTACTACGCGGCTATACTGGAAGAAGACCTGACAAGGGGAACCGCCGGCATCTACCCCGGCAAAAACGCCACAGTGAACTCTGTCGAAGTGCCTGCGGGCCAGGGCAGGATAGGCCTTGCAGGACCGGACCGGGACATACGGGCCATGCCTTTGCCTATGATCTCCGTAACCGCAGCGGTCCCGGCAACGGACGCCTTTGGGGAAACCCCGGTTCAGGCGGGTTTGAGCGCCAAAGCGGCTAAAGCCCTGGAGGACGTTCCGGTATCACGAAAACAAGCTGTCCCTGAAAAGCAGCCCAGGGTTTTCAGCCGGGATGTTGACGATTCCCCAAGAGGTGAGGACTACGCCCTCAGGGCCGTGGTTCAGGGTTCTTTCGCAAACAGGGATTGGGAAGCCTGCCGGGATGAGCTTAAACGCTACCTCTCGCTGCCCAGGAGCGGCGAATCGGAAGCCAGGGCGCGGTTTTACCTCGGCCAATGCTACTACTTCCTTGGGCAGTTCCGGGAAGGTCTTTTTGAATTCCTCTCTGCCCGGCCCTTCTACCCCGAAGAATCGCCTGAATGGATACAGGCGTCTCTTAACGCGCTGGTCAGCGCAGGGTCCTGAGCAGGGCGCGCAGTTCGGGATCAGCAGGAGCCGGGCTTTCAGGAAGCGGGTCTTCCTTTTCCTCCGGAACCAGGAACAGTTCGTCCCCTTCGGCGATGCGGTCGAAGAAACCGTTCCGCGCCAGGGTCCCGGCTGATACTTCCTCATCGGCGCTTTCGATAGTCATGGTTCCCACTATATCATCAGGAGCATAGACCACGCCGATACCTTCGTTGAGAATTCCCGCGCTGCCTTTGCGCACAACATGATAAACCGCCCCGTTGCCGACCCCGTCGGCCCGGCCTTTGTCGATAAGCCCCTGGGCCTGGCGGCGGCTTAAAAGCTCGGCCCTGAACGGCAGGGCCCCGGCCAGTTGGTCCACGATGTTCCTGCCTGCGTAACGGAGCCGGTCCCCTCCGGTGCGGTAGGCGTTAAAGACCGCCGCCGAAGCCCCTGTACGGGCGACAAAAAGTTCGCCTTTAACGGAAATATCCCTGTCGTTTTCCAGGACCGAAAGGATAAGGAAATAATCGGCCCCTCCTTCCCGGGCGGTCCTGAAGGCAGCCGAAAAAGAAGGCTGCCGCAGTTCCAGGTCCATAGGGGCTATATTCCGTTCATGCACTAAAAGATCTTTTATATAAGCCGCCCCTGCGGCTCCGGCATCGGCATGGAAAAAAGCCGACTGGCCGGCTACGGAAAAAACCGCAACCTGCCAGTGGGGCTTGGAAACAGCCACAGGGTCCACGCCCCAGCGGCGGAAAAGAGCGTTCCCGAGAAGGGCGTTGTAAGATTCTACCGCGTCGTTCAGGTTCTTGTCCCCAAGGCCCAGATCCTGCATAAACCTGAGTTCCTCAAGAAAACGGGCCGGATAGCCCTGAATACGCAGGAGATCCGCGTATTCCCTGCGGTCAGATGCATAGGGGTTAAGCCTGAGCCCCCGGCGGTATTCAAAAAGGGCCTGTTCCACCAGGTTCCTGGAACGGAAATCCCTGGCTCTGCCGAAATGCCAGGAAGCCCAGTTGCCGCGCCGGGGGTCCTCCACTCTGGTATTTGATATAAGCAGCTCCTCCAGGGCCGAACGGATGAACTCATCATTAGGGTCTACGACAGCCGCTGTAGAGAGTATAGAAATCGCATCGGCATTCCGGCCAAGACGCGAATAGGCCATGCCTTTCAGATACCACGCCTGGGCATTATCCCGGTTCCCGGCGATGAGTTCATCCGCAAGACGGGCTGCTTCTTCGTACTGCCCTCCGCGGTAACGGAGAGAAGCCAAAAGGGACCGCGCAGGAGTATAGCCGGGCCGGTAGTACAGGGCCTGTTCGGCGTAATAGACCGCATCGGCAATGCGGTTCCCCTGGGAAGCGAGGTAAGAGGCGTAGTAATGGACCCGGTAATCATCAGGGTGCTGAAGGAGGGCCCTGTCTATGTAAGAACGGGCTCCCTGAACGTCTCCAAGGGAACCCAGCACCAGGGCCAGGGAAATAAGGAGACGCCTGTCGTCAGGGAAGCGGCGCACCGCCTCGCGGTAACGGATGACAGCGTCCCCTGCCCTGCCCTGGGCTATATCCAGCTCAGCGGCGGCGAAAAGGGCTTCCTTGTTATAAGGCTCCCGGCTAAGAACGTCATTGACGACCTTTGACGCGTCATCCAGTTTTCCCAGCGCAATGAGGGTAAAGGCTTCCAGGTTGGCCATCTGCATGCTGCCGCGGGCCAAAGCCCGGGCCTTGCGGACCCACAGGAGGGCTTCGTCGAATTCGCCAAGATCGTAATAACACTCCGCCAGAGCAGCGGTGGCTTCGGCGTGCGCCGGAGAAAGACGTAAGCATTCAATAAAGGATTCCGCCGCCGTATACCAGTCTTCGGCGATCATGGAATCGAGCCCTTTCCCGTACCAGTACGCGGGACCCTGGCTCTGGGCCGCCAGGTTTTCCGGAATCACCCATAAGCAGAGAACACAGAGAACGTATTTTACGGCTCTTCGCATCAGCATGCTCCCTTCCTGAACAACCCTATTCTTCTTTCCCGTGCAGCACGATTTTTACCGAATTGATCTTGTGGCCTTTCATTTCATGGATGATAAAATCATGGCCTTCCCAAACAGCCTTTTCGTACTTTACAGGGATCTTTCCAAGGAGGTCGAAAACAAAACCGCCCAGGGTATCGAAATCTTCGGCAGGCAGCGCTACGCCTATTTTTTCGGAAAGATCCTCCAGATTCACCCTGGCGTCGCAGAGCCAGGATCCATCGCCTAATTCCATGATATCCTCTTTTTCATTATCGAACTCATCCTGGATATCACCGATAATCTCTTCAAGAATATCTTCCATACAGACAATCCCGGAAACGCCGCCGTATTCGTCAACTACCACGGCAATATGGACCCTGCGGCGACGGAGCTCCTTGAGCAGTTCGTCGATGTGTTTGGATTCAGGGACAAAAAACGGCTTCCGCGCCAGCTTCCTGATGTCGAAGAAATCCTCCTTTACCAGGCTCTTGAGCACATCCTTTACATAGAGAACGCCTATTACGTTGTCAATAGTTTCCTCGTAAACCGGAAACCTGGAATGTTCGTTTTCCGTGATCCTGTCCAAAGTTTCACTTTTAGAAGCTTCGGCGGAAAGGAAAACCGTGTCTATCCTGGGAACCATCACTTCCTTGACCGTAGTTTTCGAAAGTTCCACTACGCCCTGTATCATCTCCTGCTGGTCGGTTTCCAGGGATTTATAGGTTTTCCTGTTTATATCGCCTTTTTTGAAAAGACTTTTAATCAGCAGCGACGGGTTCATAAAATCCGCTCTCCGGCCAGATGGGCCAATATTTTTTCCTGCAAAGCGAGCATAGGCTCCCAGGGTTCGTTGGTTTTGTGATCCTTTCCGTCAAGGTGCAGTATGCCGTGAACCAGGAGGCGGCGCAGCTCTTCGTCTTCAGTTACACCAAAGAAAGCGGCGTTTTTCCCAAGTGTTTCAAGGGATACCACGATGTCCCCGGGAACGCAGCGGACGCCGCCCTTCGGGTCCTCCACGGTTTCCCCAAGAACAAAGGAAAGAACATCGGTAGCTTCGTCTTTGAGCCGGTATTTGGCGTTAAGGGCTTTGATATAGTTATCGCCGCAAAAAAGTACCGAAAGATCCCAGTTGTTCCTGCCCAGATATTTAAGGACTTTGAGGATAAAAGATTTAGCGCGTCCTTTCCACTCGGGCAGGGGAACCTCTTCGGCGCTGAAATCAACGCGGTTCATTTCCCGGCTCCCTGGTTCGGGTATTCGATCCTGGAATGATAATAACCCACCAAAACCCGGACAAAGGCGTTCTTAATAGTTTCAAGGTCCTTGAACGTCAGTTCCGAACGGGCAAGCTGGCCGTGTTCCACTTTGGCGTTGAAAAGTTCCTGGATGAATTTCTCAAGCCTCGCGACAGTCGGCTTGTCCAGGGTTCTGACCGCGGCCTCGGTTACGTCCGCAAGCATGACTACAGCGCTCTCCCGCGACCTTGGAGGAGTTCCGGGGTAAGTGAAATCCTCCATGTTGACCGGAGACTTGCCGTCGGCGTTCTCCTGTTTGAGAGCTTTGTTATAAAACCAGGTGATCACCGAATTGCCGTGGTGTTCCCCGATAATGTCGATCACTTCCCTGGGCAGTCCCATCTGCCTTGCTTTTTCAAGCCCGAATTTCACATGGCTGCGGATAACCGTAGCCGAAAGCCTGGGGGCTATATCGTCATGCTTGTTATAATCGGTTTGATTTTCCACAAAGTACTCGGGGTTTTCCATTTTACCCAGATCGTGGTAATACGCTCCCACCCTTGCCAGGAGGGCGTTGGCCCCTATGTCCTGGCACGCCGCTTCCGCAAGGTTAGCAACCATAATGGAATGACTGTAGGTTCCCGGAGCGGCGGTAAAAAGGCGCCGCAATATAGGGGTGTTGAGATCCGACAGTTCAATGAGCCTGAAAGCCGTAGCGGCGTTAAGGGCGTGTTCCAGAGGCGGGAGAAACCCCAGAACCAGCATCCCTGACGCGAGGCCGTTAAAAGCCGCCCAAAACAGGACCCCGGGGTACGTCCCGGCTGAGGCGCGCTGGCCCAGAAGCAGGGCGATCATGGCGGTGCAGTTGGCCGCGGCGATAATAAGCCCGGCCCTGATAAGGTCCATGCGCTTTTGGGCTCCCTGGAGGACGAAAGAAGCCGCCACGCCGGACACCAGGGCAAGAACATACGAAGGGGTATCGTAGGAACCGGTAAAGAAAGCGCCTAAAGGCAGAACCATACCCAGAACGAGGGCAAGCCGGGAACTAATCAGGATAGCGGGAAGCATGACTACCAGGGCGGTAGGGATTACCAGGGAACTCACGATATAATCTGAACCGAACGAGAGGCCCCGGGCCAGCACTGCGCCTAAAATATAGAGCGCCGAAAGGGCGCAGATAAGGTAAACCTCGGAGTTCGTGAGGCTCCTGCCCTGTACCGTCTTGCTGCAAAAAAAAGCCAGGAACACAAAAATCAGGGAAAGGAGGAGGATCTGGGACAGAATACTCCGGATATCTTTCCCGGGAAGAGACAGGTTAAGGGCCCGGAGTTCCATCATTTCTTCTTCGGTAATAATAAATCCCTTCTTTATAACCCGTTTTCCCCGTTCGATGTATTTTATCACCGGCTCTGTTTTCATCTTTGTTTCGATCAGGCGCTGAACCGTTTCCTCAGGGGAATAAAAAACATTTTCCGATATGAAGGGCAGCAGCAAGGCCGGGACCATGCCGGCAAAAGCGGCCGAAAAAGAACCTGCGGCGATCTGCCGCTCAATAGCTTCCCCGGCTTTATCCCTGGTTGTAATAGCCGCGTAAACTATCCGCTCCCGTTCTATACGGGAATTCTGCTGCCTGATAAGTTCCGCCACATCATGATTGAGCTTGTCGAGCCCTGTCGGGGGTATGGCAAAGATCCCTTTTTCCAGCACAGCGCTCAAAACCGATCCCGCCTGATCCAGAATCTCCTGAAGATCCGGCGTTTTGTACAGGACATCCAGCGTTTCTGCGCTAAAGGCTCCGGGGAATTCATCGTGGATAAGCTGCATGTATTGTTCCCTTGACAAACCGCCGTCGGTCCGGGACGCCGCAAGAGCGGCGAAACGCTTCCACTTGTTCCGTATCTCTTCCGAAGCCTTTTCCGAAAAATGGAAAACCGCAGGGACCTGGCGTTCCTGGGCTTCCTGCCTGAGCCGGGTAGCCTCTTTGTCCTCATACGTTGCCGACTGATCGGCAGTAACGTCCCGATCCGCTACTTTGCCTACCTCAAAGTCCTCAAGATCCCCCGCGCCGCCTCTATTGGAGTTGATGTTCGCCAAAACCACCGCAAGGGTAAAGAGGAAAGCCCCTGCTGACGCCAGAGCCGGACCGGTCCGGAAAGAAAAAGGGATGTTCTTTTTGATCAGGGCGAACAGCTCCTGGGGATTAAGCTTTTTCTTCATTACTATCGTAAGCCTGTATGATCTTTTTGATGAGAGGGTTCCGTACCACGTCGCCGGTGTGGAGCCATGCAAAGTAGAGGCCTTCAACGCCTGAAAGTATGGAAACCGCGTGGAGGAGCCCCGAATCGGTACGCCTGGGCAGATCTATCTGCGTAGTATCCCCGGTAATCACCGCCCTGGCTCCCTGGCCGATGCGGGTCAGAAACATCTTCATCTGCTCTTTAGTGGTATTTTGGGCTTCGTCAAGGATGACCACGCAGTCATTGAGGCTCCTGCCCCGCATATAGGCCAAAGGGGCGATTTCTATGGCCCTGGTCTCTTCCATACGGTGAATAAGTTCATACGGGATTAGGGATTCCATGGCGTCGTAAAGGGGCCTGAGGTAAGGGTTGATTTTCTGGGTCAGATCCCCAGGCAGGAAGCCCAGGCTTTCCCCGGCTTCCACTACCGGCCTGGTAAGGACCAGCTTCCGCAAGTTTTTGGAAAGCACCAGGCGCAGGGCTTCGGCAATGGCGAGGTAGGTTTTACCCGTTCCTGCGGGACCGATACAGAAGGAAATGTCATGGGATCTCATGCCCCTGATATAAGCGGCCTGGTTTCTGCCCCTGGGGTACACCCGGCTGAATCCGTGGGGAATATGAATGATAGTTTCTTCTTCAGCCGGGACGCCTGTGCCTGT
>JAITEW010000105.1 GCA_031281855.1 Treponema sp. | reverse complement strand
GGTGGAAAGAGTTCCCTGTTTCCAGGTTCATGAGCCCTGCGCCGATGAGCCTGACGCCTCCGGAGCTTTGGTATTTTTTATGGAAAAGGCCCAGTATGCGATCGTACAGTTCGTTCAGGGTAGTAACAGGGGTTTCAAAGGTTTCCCGCCCTGCTTCGGTGGTAAAATCCCCATAGCGGATCTTCACCGAAACCGTGCGGCTCCGCCACTTGCAGTCCAGGAGCCTCCAGATAAGGGTTTCGCAGATGTCCAGGAGGGCCGTTTCGATAACAAAAGGATCGTACAGATCATACTCGAAGGTCCGCTCGGAACTCATGGAACGGGTCCCAGGCTCTGTATCAAAGGTTTCCGCAGGCATGCCCCGGACCGTACGGTAGAGGAAGTCCCCGAAGGCTTTCCCGAAGACAGAAGCCAGGGCCGCAGGGGAAAGACGGTAAATATCATCGCCGGTTTCGAGCTCGTATCTTTTGAAGAGCTCCCGGGTTTTTTCACCTGCTCCCCAGATTTTGCTTACCTGAAGGGCGCGCATAAACCGTTCCTCTTCTCCGGGAGCAACGACATAAAGTCCGTCGGGCTTCGATAATCCTGAAGCGATCTTGGCAATGTACTTGCCCGAAGCGGTTCCTATAGAAACCGTGAGGCCCGTTTTCTGCCTGACTGCGGCTTTCAGTTTTTTCGCCTGTTCCTCCGGAGGCCCGTACAGGCCCTCCATGCCGCTGATGTTCAGAAAGGCTTCGTCTATCGAGAGCTGCTGGACTTCGGGGGAAAAATCCTGAAAAACAGCCATTATTTCCGCCGACTTTTCCCGGTACCGCTTCATATTGCCCCGGAGGTAGATGCCCCCCGGGCAGAGCCTGACCGCCTGGGCCAGCGGCATGGCCGAATGAACCCCGAACTTCCTGGCTTCGTAGGAAGCCGTGGACACAACGCTACGCCTGTCCCCCGGAAGGCCGCCGACAATTACGGGCTTGCCCCGGTATTCCGGATGGTCAAGCTGTTCCACAGAGGCGTAGAAGGCGTCAAGATCGGCATGCAAAAAACAAGTCATATTACACCGGTTGTTTTTTATCCCTGCTTTTCTTCATTCCCAGGACGGTTAACACAAACAGCACCGGGAAGACTATACACACAAAAATGCCCGCCTGGAGGGAAGAGTATTCCCCGCTCAGGAAAAGGCTCAGGTTCCGGAAGACGCCCCCTTCGCCTGCGGAACCGGTAACAAGGCCCACGATCCAGGGGCCTGTGGAACAGCCCATGTCGCCCATAAGGGCAAGGACCGCGAAAAGGGCGGCTCCTCCCATGGGAAAACGGGCGCTCGAAAGGGAGAAAGTAGCGGGCCACATGATGCTCACAGCGAAACCCGTAAGGGCGCAGGCGATAAGCTGAACCACCGGATAAGGGACCAGGGTGATCCCAAGGTAGCAGAGCACGCAGAGAAGACTGCAAAAAAGCATGTACGAATGGAGCTTCATTTTCCCGCTCCAGATTCCGTATACCACCCTGCCGGTTCCCATAAAGAGGGCGAACATCGCGGGCCCGGCGATATCGCCCAGCACCTTGGGCAGCGACAGGGCCTTTTCGGCAAACAGGGACGCCCACTGGGCTACCGCCTGCTCGCTGGCGCCGGCGCAGAGCATCATAAGGAGGCACAGGTAAAAAACAGGAGTCTTCAACATGGTCCTGAGCTTCATGGCCTGGTGTTCCGGAATAGCCGGCGCCACAGGCACCTGGGTAAAAAGGAACATGTTAACCAGCGGAACCAGTGCCCAGAGCAGCGGGAGCAGATACCAGCGGTCCAGGCCCAGGACGGAAAGCAGGAACGTCGAGAGGAGTATCACCGCCATTTGGCCCCAGCAGTAGAACGAATGAAGTATGGCCATAGCCGCCGGTTTCTGTTCCGCCTCTCCGGGTATGCTGTCCACCACGGGGCTGACCAGAACCTCAAGCAGCCCGCCGCCAAAGGCGTAAAAGACAACCGCTATCACCAGGGCGGCGTAGACAGGAGTGATAAAGAGGGGCAGCACCCCAAGGAGCACTAGGCCAAAGACGCTGAAGGCCTGGGCCGCGACCAGGAGGGGTTTGTAACCTATAGGGCCTGCAAGCCTGATACAAAGGGCGTCAACCAGGAGCTGGACAAAAAAATTAAGCATCACCAGGGAACCCAGCCCGACATAGGACACGCCGTAGCGTTCGGAAAATATAATGAAAAAAAGAGGCGCCAGGTTATTAACGATAGCCTGGACAACATAGCCTGCATAACAGGCGTACCTGGTGTGGCGGTAACTGAGTTGAATACTATCCCCCCTTGAGTGTTTTGAAACAAACTCACATATCTTCTAAATCCGAATCTTTTACCCTGGATATGGCTTCGTCTATAGCCTTTTTTTTCTTCATATCCTTCATACCGATGAAAACGATAAAACCGAAAAAAACCAACAGGAATACCAGAAAGAAAATAAGCCCCCCAGGATTGGCGGCCTTAACCTGCTGCTCCGGCTCAGTCAGGACAGTAAAGACGGCATCCGCCTCTTCGGCCCCTGAAGATCCGCCGAAAAGGATAACAGCGCAGATCCCCAGGGTAAGGCCGCTCATGACAAGGGCTATCAGCGCCGCCAGTTTAAGGGTTTTTGAAGATTTCCTGGAGAGAAAAACATAGATAATCCCCCCCAGAACCGCCGCAGCAAGGAAGCCTAAAAAGACCAATCCCATAGTGGGATTCACTATAGCACGAAGGCGGACAATGGAAAAGATAGAAAAAGCCGCCTTACCCTGCTGCCCTTACCCTGCCGCAGGGCAGGTTCCCGCCCTACTTCGCCGACAAAGCCGCCATAGTGATATAGTTGTAAGGCTGGTTAAAGTGGGGCAGGAAAAAAATGTCCAGGAGCTTGAGTTTGTCGATAGTAAGCTTCTCCTCAATAGCCAGGGAAAACATGTGTATCCCCATGGACATATCGTGGTACGAAGCCATCTGTGCCCCCAGAACCCGGCGGGTCTTTTCATCGTACACGATACGGATCTTCACTTTAGGATTGTTTTCCGTAATAAAGGCGGGTTTCTGGAGATCCTCAAACTGGGTATACAGGGGGGAATACCCCGCTTTTGCCGCTTCCTTGAGGTTGAGCCCTGTGGAAACCATCTTGTAGCCGTAAATACAGATGCCGTTGGAACCCTGAACCCCAGGGGACTCCAAAGGGGTCCCGCAGGCGTTATGGCCTGCCACTACCCCGCTCCGGACCGCGTTGGTAGCAAGGGCGATGTAAGCGTCCGATTCGAGGGCGTTGCTGTAAACCGCGGCGCAGTCGCCAATGGCGTAGACATCCCTGACGCTGGTTTCCTGTTTCGAGTTGACCTTAATGGCGCCGTTAGGGAGAGTCTCAAGCTCCCCGGCCAGGGCGCTGTTAGGTTTGAAGCCTATGGCCATAATGACCATGTCCACAGGGTACGCGCCTTTACCGGTGCTTACGGACTCGACCTTGCCGCTGCCGCTTATTTCCCGTACCGGCTCCCGGTAATGGAGCAGGATACCGTGATCTTTTAGAACAGCGTCCATGTCCCCGGTGAACCAGTCGTCATAATATGAAGAAAGGCAACTGCCTTCGGCTTCAAAGAGCAGCACTTCTTTGCCCCTGCGGCGTATCGCCTCTGCCAGTTCCACGCCGATATAACCCGCGCCTACTACCGCCACGTTCCTGACCCCTTGATCCAGAAGTTTGTCAATCTTCCGTCCGTCCTGGAAAAGTTTGACAAATTCCACGCCAGGAAGATCCAGCCCCGGGATTTTTGGGGAAAACGGAAGGGACCCTGCGGCGATTATCAACTTGTCATAAGAATCGGTAAATTCCGTTCCGTCCCCGGACCTGCCGTAGACTTTTTTCGCCTTGTAGTCGATACGGGTTATTTCGGATTCCATATTGACCCTGGCTTTTTTGCTGACAAAAGTGTCTTTAGTAGCGTAAAAAAGGCCCTCGTAACCGGAAATCTGGCGTCCCACCCAAAGAGCGGTACCGCAGCCCAGATAGCTGATATTATCATTACGGTCATAGATAACCAGTTCGTTTCCGGGATAGTTATCCAGGATAGTATTAGCCGCCGCGGTTCCCGCGTGGTTTGCCCCGATAAGAATGATTTTGCTCATACTTTGCTCCTTACATTTTAATTCTATAATATAAGTATAAGCGATCTTTTTCAAAATTACTCCTGCGGGAATTGCCGGAACAGCGGCCCTAAGACTTGTCAAAATCCCGGAAAAAAGATATATTATAGATAAACTTTATGGAGAGAGGTTTAATATGGCTTATAAAGTCGGAGACGCCTGTGTAAACTGCGGTACCTGTGACAGCGAATGTCCGGTAGAAGCTATTTCCGAAAAAGACGGGAAGCGCTGGATCGATTCCGTTAAATGTCAAAGCTGCGGCGCCTGCGCCGGGGTCTGTCCTGTGGAAGCTATTTCCGAGGAATAGAAGGTTACGCATTTAACGCGGCAAGGCAAGGGTAAGGCCTTGCCTTTTTTTTGTCTCCTTTTTTTTGTCCTGCCCCTGGCCGGAGGAGCTGAAGGGAACGGTTTGTTATTCCCCAGGATAAGCAGGCTGGATAACCGGGATGTTATTTTTAAGCAGTACCTTCAGGACGTGGAAACCGCCAGACAGCTTATCTTCCTTTCCCGCCTTTCCCCTGAGGAGATAGCCCGGTCCCTTACAGTCTATACCTATGTGCCTGGGGAGGAAGAGGATATCCTGGGCCTCGCGGCGCGCTGCAACATTCCCTATGGAAGCCTCGCTACCTTGAACCGCCTCTCGCATCCTGAGGATCTGGCGTCCGGAGAAGCGCTGTTTCTCCCTTCGGCGCCGGGGCTTTTCGTCCCTGAAATACCGGGAAGCGATCTTGAGCGGCTCCTCAGCTCTTCACGGGACCGCGGAGAAGGGGTGCCTGTAACCATAGAACGGGGGGGAGGGAAAGTTCAGTTCCGCTTCTTTCCCGGCGCGGACTTTTCGGCTACAGAACGGATCTTTTTCCTGAATCGGGGTTTCAGCTTCCCTCTTGCGAGCATCCGGGTATCCAGCCCCTATGGCCCCAGGATAAACCCCGTAACCGGGAGGCCCGGGCTGCACCAGGGGGTAGACCTGGCCGCCCCTGAGGGTTCAGATGTCTATGCCGCACGGGACGGGACAGTAAACGAACAGGGTGAAGATCCTATCTTTGGCAGATATATCATCATCAGCCACAAGGACAACTGGGTGAGCCTCTACGGCCATTTATCAATTATAGAAACCACCTTGCACCAGGAGGTCCGATCCGGTAGTCTTATAGGTAAGGTAGGATCAACAGGGCAGTCTACCGGGCCCCATCTGCATTTTGAACTGCGGCAAAACGGCAGAGCCCGGGACCCTGGCAGACTGCTGCGGCTTTTTCAGAGGAGCCCCTAGGGGGAACATGAAAGTCCTGAACGGTGTATTATTTTTTCTGAGTTTTCTCTCTCTGCGGATTGAAGCCGAGCCCCTGAGGGTCCTTATTGCGGGTACCCATGACGTCTCCCTGGACAGCCCGGAAGGAACCATGGTTCCGCTTTCGTATATCAGTTCCGCGGTTATCCGTCTTGAAGGGGACACCCGGTTTTTCAGGGGCATACAGCTTGATTTGACAGCCCCGCAGTCTTACCTGGCCTACCGGGGCAGCATGGCTTCGGTACTCTACGCCGATCTGAACGCGGCGCCTCCGCAGGGGGTCGCTGATATTGAAGGGCGGCAGGTAAGCTTTGAAGCTCTTCCCAACAAAATCCAGAATACCTGGCAGATACCCATTCGGCCTTCCCACGGTTTGCGAAGTTCGCCTTATGTAACCGTCCCTACCGGGGTGATCCCCCCTTCTTCCTTCCCCGTCTTGTTCAGGCTTATGCCGGTTATAAAAGGGATTAGCCAGGAAATGGAAAACATGGTTTTCCAGCTCACGGTCAAGCCTATCCTGAGCGACGAGGGGGGGGTAAAACTGAACTTTCTCTACCCCCAGCAGCTCCCCGGAAGGCCGGTAACAGTGCTTGTTGACGACGCCGTAGTCGAAAACACCGGGGAAGAACTGCTCCTCAAAGAAGGGGAGCACCACCTGGTGGTCCTTTCCGATGATTACCGGAACCAGAGCCGCCGTTTTATGGTGGAACGGGCCAAGATCCTGGATCTTCTCGTGGAACTCCAGGACCCTACTCCGCTTATCATCTTTGAATACCCCGAAAACGCCAGGATTTTCCTGGATAACGCCCCGGTAACAAATCCCCAGGCGCCGTACCCTGTGGATCCCGGGTTCCATGAGGTGCGTTTCCAAATCAGCGATTATTCGATAATCCGGCCTGTAACGGTCCAAAAGGGGAAAACCTACAAAGTTGCCTTGTCGGTGGATGTAAATATCACCGAAAATGAATGATCCCGCAGTTCCGGGGCAAGCCTTTTTATCGAAAAATTATCCCAGGGAATTTGATTAAGGTTTTGTTCCCCGCAGCCGATATTAAAAATGTCGGATTTATAGTTCCCCTCCCAAATCACTATATGTCCGATATGCCTCAAGGGCGGGGCCTGCTACAGACTTGTCTGCAGCAGGCTTTTTTTTGGCCCCACGCCGTGCTACCTTTGTTTCATCAACGCGCGGCGCTGGCTTGCGCGGCGGCGTACTTTGGTAAAATAGCCGAAACATGGTATAGTAATAAGAGGGAATAGAGATATATGACGAACAGGCTAAAAGTCCTGAACGACTTCGCGTTTCAGAAGGTTATGGGGGAGAAAGGGGACGAGAGGCAGCTTCTGGCGTTTCTCAACGCCGTCCTTGAGCGGACAGGGAAAGGCAACCTGCAGTCCGTCGAAATCCTGGAAAACAAGGATATCCCCGCCGAGATCGCGGGCGGCAAGACAGGCAAACTGGACGTGCTGGGGAAACTCCCGGACCGCTCAATGGTAAACATCGAAGTCCAGATAAAGAACCAGTACAACATCGAGAAACGGAGCCT
>JAITEW010000059.1 GCA_031281855.1 Treponema sp. | reverse complement strand
TGTGGAACAGTAAGGGGAAAACATGATACGGAAAGACATTGTTATTGATGTGCAGGGAGAACGGAAACCGTTCAAACACTTTTACCGGGCCACCGGCTACGCCAATGCGGATTATACCTATACGCCGCCCCTGCGGCGCATGTACGACTGCCTTGCCTCCTACGACGGGCATCCTGAATATATGCGGCTCCACAATATCCTTACCCTGCATGGCAGAGGCGATTATTACATCGCTCATGAAGGAATGGACTACGGCAACCCGGCATGGAACAAGGAACGGGTAGATGTGGTGGTCCGTAAAGACGACACAGGAACTCTGCGCTTTAACTGGGAATATGTGGATACGGTGTATGATATCATCCTGAATCATGGAATGCATCCCATCGTGGAAACTGTCTACATGCCCCAGGTAATCTCCAAAGATCCGGGTAATTACTATTTGCCCAAAGATTTCAAGCTTTGGGAAGAGGTGGTCGGATCCTTTGTCCGGCACTGGGTAGAGCGTTACGGTCTTGAGGAAGTGCGGAAGTGGTATTTTGAAATCTGGAATGAACCGGACAATCATGAAGAGTGGAATAACGATCCTTCGTCTTTTTTTGCCCTCTATGACTATTTTGAATATGCCGTCCACCATGTTGACGAGAGGCTCAAAGCCGGGGGTCCCGCAGTAAAGCAGTGGGAAAATGGACAGCGTATATTCAGGGCCTTTCTCCACCACTGCAACGGCGGCATCAATTACAGAAGCGGAACCTGCGGCGCCCGGCTGGATTTTATTTCCGTTCATAGCAAGGGCGGCCATCCTTCCCTGGTGGGACCTTCCATCGACTATATGTTTAATCCCCTGCGGGAATTTGTAAAAACCCTCAAGGAATTCCCCCGGTATAGGGAGACCGAATTTATCAATGATGAATCGGACATTGTCTGGGAAGGCAACCAGGGAACTTCCCACAAGAGCTGGCTCAACTTCCGTAATACCCATTATGCCCCGGGTTTTACCGCCAAGATGATCTGTACCTACTGTTCCATCCTGGAAGATGAACTCCAGGTTAACCTTTCTATGGTGGACAGCGATAACTGCCACCTGGCCTGGGAAAAATCTTTCTTCTCGGGAAACCGGAGCCAGTTTACCCCTCTGGGACCGGCGCCCTGCTCCGACATTATCCGCAAGCCGGTCTTTAATATTTTCCCCCTGCTGGCAAAACTGGGAACCGAGCGGTATCTTGTCAATTCCCCAGACGATGAATATGGCATTAAATACGGCGCTCTTCCCACCCGGGACGGCGAGAACGGATACGCCATTCTGCTCTGGAATTTTGAAGACGGCCTGGTAGAAGACGTCAACGAGCGATGTATCCGCCTGCGGCTTAACAATACCGAAGCGGCGGAATATTATCCGCTGCATTTCAGAATTGACGGCGGCCACAGTAACGCCTACGGCGCCTGGTGTAAAATGGGGCGCCCCTATCCCTTGAAGCCGGATCAGATCCGGGTTCTCCGCGATTGTGAGGGTCTGGAACTTGCGGAAGCGCCCAGGATCGTAAAAGGCAACACCGCCATTGAATTGGAAATCAGTATTCCTATGCATGGGGTAAGCTTGATAAAATTGGTAAAGGCCCCTCCTGAAGGGCGCAAAGACGAGCGGGCAATCCGGAATGGTGTAGAGCTTCTCCGTGAGGAAGGCTTTGCGGGAAATACCCAGGTATTTATCCATTGGGATTATTCCGCCAGCGCGGATCTTGCCGGTTACCAGGTTTACCGAAAAAAGAATGGCGACACGACAGCGATCCGGGTAAACAAAAGCGAGTCCACCCAGTGTTCCTGGTATGTGGATATGGATGTAGAAAAGGGGGTGGAATATATCTATTCCGTTTCAGTCCTCTACGCGGACGGAAGCGAAAGCCCTCACTCGCCGGAACGCGGCATCTGTTGCTAAGTTCCCCGATCAGAGACGATGCTGTTCTTGTCCCCGCAAGTTCAACTCATCCCGAACATCTTTTCTTTAAGATCCAGGTAGTAAAGGTAATCGGCGGGCTTCACGTTTGGCGGGCAGCGGTGATCGCAGAAGGGAATGTAGCCGCCCCGGGCCACGTACTTTTCCAGAGACTCAAGGTATTTTTTTATCGCCTCAGGCCCTTCCCCCAGGCGCATCTTGTCCACACCGCCCATGATGCGGAGCGCCCCTTCGTACTGGTCCAGAAGTTCCCCCGGATGGGTGCAACTGTTGACCTCGTAGGGGAAGAGGCAGTTGATGCCGCTTTCCAGGAAAAAGGGAATGAGAGGCCGCACGTCGCCGTCGCAGTCGGTGTACCAGATGTCGATGCCCCAGGCTTTCAGTTTTTTGTTGATCCGCTTGTACCTGGGAACCACAATGTCCCGGAAAAAATCCAGGGACACAATGGGGCCGTGGTTAAAACAGATATCCTCCCAGCCTGCGGCGTAGTCGAATTTAAAATGAGGCAGAAGCTGATCCAGGGACTGCTCCACCGCCAAACAGACTGTCTCCGCTATGTCTTCAACCATTTCGGGGTAATCGTAGATGGCGTAAGCCAGACCCTCGAAGGTAAGCATGTCCCGGATCTTGCCGATCATAGAACCGCAATAGATCCCCAGAGGGTAGCCGCGCTTTTCATCGTCCCCGACGCGTTTCCTGAGAGCCGCGATGTCGATGATCCTGTCCGGGTGTTTAAGGTCGAAGTGTTCTTCTTTTATTTTTTTCCAGTCTTCCGGGGTAGTGATGGAAGATTTGAGGAAATGGGGGATAGAGCTGCCGCCGCCTTCCAGCGGGACTTCGGCCAAAAGGCCGTCTTCGTTGATGATGATCCGCTTGCCGTCGCGCACCTCGATTTCCCGCTTTTTTATAGGAGGGCACATAAAGGTATGGCCGCCCAGGCTCTCGATCCGGTCAAAAGAAAAAAAGATATCCGCTTCGCCGTTGTTCCTGATGCCGTTGTTGACGAAAATATCCCATTCGGTAAAATTATCGTCCCAATAGCCGAATTCCATGTTGAAACTGCGGTCCACGCTCTGGTAGTGCATCTGCCTGTTGAACCGTTCCCGGTCGGTCATGGCGGACTTCCATTTGCTCCGTATCGGATTGATACTCATGCTTCCTCCGGTTATCAGTAAACTAGTAAACTTTTTATTATAGTATCATCATATTCCGGCAGGCGCAATCCCGGAGGCGGTTAAATTTTTCCGTTTAGCGCGCCGGTTTCCGGCTGAACAGTTTCAGGATGCTGCGGAATTGTTTGTCCCCTGTAAGGGCAAGAAGGAGCGCCCCGGTAATTCCGAAAAGGAGGCCCGTTAACAGCAGGGGCAGGCCCTGGGACGCTATGCGGCTTTTTCCATCAAAAAACGCGTCAAGTCTGGGGCCGAGGAACAAAACCGGCGCCGCAGCGGCGGCCGAAAACACGGTCAGCTTCAGGGTATAGCCTATTGCGGATTTCAGGGCCCGGGCCACATCAATACAGGGGTTCTTTCTTAAAAAAACAAGGAGGAAAACCGTATTCACCGCGCTCGCTGCCGAAAGGGCAAAAGCGATGCCCGCGCCCTTAAAGGGGCCGGACAACAAAGCCGCTAACGCGATATTCACCGCAAAAGACAGGAGCCCCGCAAGGGTAGGAGATTTGGAATCACTCTGGGCGTAAAACGCCGGCGCCAGGATACGGTTAAGGGCGATAAAATAGAGGCCCGGCATGTGGAAGCTGAAAGCCGAAAGCGTAAGGCGCACGGACTCTTTGTCGAAACTCTTTGCTTCAAAAAGGAGGCGTATCAGATTCTCCCCTCTGGACATGGAAAAAAAGGTGATAGGAACCGTGATGAGCGCGATGATATTCATGGCTGAAACCAGGCGGTCATTGTAAATATCCCACCTGCCTGATTTTGCGTATTCCGCCAGATCCGGCAGGAGCACCGTCCCGATAGACACTGCGAAAATCCCCAGGATGAGTTCCTGGAGCCTGAGGCTGTACTGGAGGCTCGACACCACGCCTTCTCCGGCGTTTCCCGCCAGGGCGGTGGAAACGAGATCGTTGATCTGGTAAGCCGCCATACCGATGATGGTAGGCCCAATAAGGCGCAGGACCTTTTTCGTTCCTGGGTTGTTAATAGCCCGTTTCAGGCCGGTAAAGAAAAAGTACTGCTTTTTTTTAAGAACAAACGGGAGCTGTATGGCTGCTTCCAGAAAACCTCCTGTCAGAATCCCCAGGGCCATGGCCCGTGCCGGGTTCTTCGTATACCCCGAAAGCCCATAGGCGCAGAGGATAGTCGCTATATTAAGGAGTATAGGCGCGAAGCCCGAAGGCGCGAATACGCGGAGGCTGTTCAGGATTCCCTGGAAAAGGGCGGCAAGGGAGATAAAAGCCAGGAAGGGGAACATGAGGCGCGTAAGAAACACCGTCTCGTCGAAGTCCTCTATGCCGAATAAGGGGATTACCAGAGGGGTAACGAGAATGCCTGCCATAACCGTAAGGGTGACAAAAAAAGTAAGGAAGGTAAAAAAACAGGAGAGGAATTCCCTGGCGCTGTCCTTGTTATCACGCAGGTCCCGCTCGCCGGATTTCGTTTTATCTCCTAAAAGGTATTCCTTGAAAGTGGGAATAAAGGCAACAGCTATGGAGCCTTCCGCAAAGAGGCGGCGGAACAGGTTGGGGATCATAAAGGCCACAGAGAAGGCGTCCGATAGGGCGCTTGTTCCCAAAAGGGCGGCTTTAGTCATCTCCCGCAGGAGGCCGAGGATCCGGGAAATCAGGGTGAGGAGGGAAAGAAGGGAACCCTGGCGGACCAGGGCCCTGCCGCGGGTTTTAGTTTCATCCATCCCAGGAGAGGCTTCGTTCATCTACTTTATTCCGGTTTCTCCTTTTCTGCTTTCAGGGTTTTAAGCGCTTCCAGAGCTTCCTGCGCCGCTTGTTCCTTTTCCAGCTTTTCAAACTCCCGGTCTCTGGCGGCTTCTTTTTCCTCTCCGGGCATACGCCCTGCTGCCATGAGAAGTTCCTGTTCCAAAAGGTCCGGGTCTATGCTCCGCTGCCGGGCCGCGAGCCCCGGAAGCTGGCGGCGCATCTTTTCGATCTGCCTTTTCAGTATTGCCGCTTCCTCTTCAAGCGCAGCCTGTTTAGACCGGATTCTTTCCGTTTCCTTTTCGGCTTCCGCCGCCAGGTCTTCGGCGTTATGGGCCCGCGCCAGGGCGGCGCGGTTTTTCCATTTTTTCTCTTCAGCCGCAATTTCCCGGATCTGATTCTCTGTCAGTTTTAATGCCGCTATAAACCGGAGTATATAATCTTTAGCTGCTGAAGGATCCATGCCGATAAGATCATCGATCTGTTTTTCTGTTTCTTCAATCATTCATTTTATACCTTTCCCGATTATAATTGCACGCATCAGGTTTTCCGCCGCTATGCCCAGGTCGCGCCGGCTGTCGCGGATCATAGCCTCCAGGCTTGTCTGTCCGCAGGATATGGAAACCGCGTAATCAAAAGATGAGAGGAGGGCCCCGGCGTCTCCGGCCAAAGAGCCCGAAAGGAGGGCGACAGGAACCCCGGCGCCACGGCTTTCCCGGGCCACTACGGAACAGAGCTTTCCGCCTGCGGTCTGCCCGTCGGTCATGCCTTCGCCGGTGATGACCAGATCCGCTTCTTTGAGCTTTTCGAAAAAACCCGAATAACGCATGACCAGCAGAGCCCCGGATTCCATCTTTGCTCCAAGGCAGATCCTGAGCGCGGCGCCTGCTCCTCCTGCCGCCCCATCACCGGGGTGTTCCGTATCTTCCGCGAGCCCCGCCTTAATCCACGCCGCTCCCAGCCTGGCAAGTCCGGCGTCCAGTACCTTCACCATCTCCGGGTCCGCGCCTTTCTGGGGGCCGAATACCGCCGAAGCGCCCTTTGGGCCTGTAAGGGGATTCGTTACATCGCAGGCCACTTTGACGGAAACGTCCCTGAGCCTCATGTCCGCGCCGCTCGGGTCAAAAGAGGCGATCGTTCCAAGCCCCGCTCCGCCTGGGCCCACTGGGTTGCCCTTTTCGTCCAGAGCCCTGAATCCCAAAGCACTGAGCATCCCTATGCCCCCGTCGTTGGTGGCGCTCCCGCCTATGCCGATGATGAGTTCCCCGGCGCCTGTATCAAGGGCGGCTTTTATCAGTTCCCCTGTTCCGTAAGTACCGGCTTTCAGGGGGTTGAGCTCGTTCCGGTCCAGAAGCTCCAGTCCCGACGCGCTGGCCAGGTCCAGTACCGCAGTCCTGCCGTTGCCGATAAGACCGAAAAAAGCTTCGATTTTCCTGCCCAGCGGGTCCGTAACCGTTGTCCTGACAAAACGCCCTTTTGCGGCTTCGGTAACTGCCCTGGCGGTTCCCTCGCCCCCGTCTGCCAGCGGGACCCTGAAAACCCGCGCGTTTTTGTCCGCCCTGAGTATCCCTTCTTCCATTACCGAACAAGCTTCAGGAGCGCTCATGTTCCCCTTAAAGGAGTCAGGGGCGGTTATGACAGTCATATTATTACTTTATGCCCGATAGGGTTTCTGTTCAAGATTACTTTAATCCCGCCAGGCCTGGCGGGCGCTTTATCGTTGACGCTGGTTATCCTGCGTTCATTTTTTTGCGGATTTCTTTCCAGGACGGGATGAAACGGTTCAGCAGGCGGTAAAATTTTTCATTGTGATGAACTTCGATTATATGAAGCATCTCGTGAACTATGACGTATTCAAGACAATCGGGGGGGTTTTTGGCCAGTTCAGAATTGAGACGCAAGGTACGCCGGACGGCGTTGCA
>JAITEW010000009.1 GCA_031281855.1 Treponema sp. | reverse complement strand
CAGTAAAGGCGACGCCTAACGCGTCCGTACAAGAAGGCGACGGCCGTCTCGCCTGCCCAGGGGCCTGCCCCCCGGCCTGGCTGGCGGGTTTAGCGGTATCTCTCCCGCTCCGCCGCTTTCTCCTCCCATTCCCTGGTTTTTGCTTCCACTGCCAGGGCGGCTTCGTCCAGGGCGGCTTTGACTGACCTGGCTTTTTCGCCGGAAGAGTAAACGTCCGGGCGGGCGAGTTCGGTTTCCAGGGCGGCTTTTTTGGTTTCCAGGGTTTCCAGGGCTTTGAGGATCTCTTCTTCCTGGCGTTCCAGGCGGCGGATAAGGGTCTGGCGCTGTTTGTCCCTTCCGGGCGCCGGGCCGGGAGAAGGCGGGGGGTTGCGGGGCGGAGCCCCGCTGAGGGGGGGGAGGGAAGACGCGGAGCGGCTGGAGTCGGGGGGGAGACTTCCCCCCTCATTATTTTCCGCTCCTTCCCTGGCGAGGCGGTCCAGGTAGTAGCCGTAATCGCCGTAAAAGAGGCGGTGGTTTCCCGCTGCGGTCCCGCGGCTTGCCTGCAGTTCCAGGGTTTTCGTGGACAGGGCTTCCATGAACGAGCGGTCGTGGGAAACGAAAATAACGGTGCCTGCGAACTTTTTAAGGCACTCCAGGAGTATGTCTTTGGACTGGAGGTCCAGGTGATTGGTGGGCTCGTCCAGGATGAGGAGGTTCATGGGTTTAAGGAGCATTTTGAGCAGCGCGAGGCGGCTCTTTTCGCCGCCTGACAGGACCGAGAGGGGTTTGAACACGTCGTCGCCCCGGAAGAGAAAGGCTCCCAGCATGTCCCGGACTTTGGGAATCAGGGCTGTTGGCGCTTCGGCTTCCAGGTATTCCAGCACGCTTTGGCTTCCGGTCAGGGTCTCCGCGATATCCTGCGAAAAGTACCCTGCCGCGATTCCTGCGCCGTATTTGACGCTGCCTTCATAGTCGCTGTCCCGGCCTGCGATGATTCTGAGGAGCGTGGTCTTGCCTGCGCCGTTGCGGCCTACTACCACGAGCTTTTCCCCTGAATCAAGGCTCAGGTCCAGGCCCGAGATAACCTGTCTGCTGCCGTAGCTTTTGCCTATCCCTTCCAGGGTCAGAGCGGTGCGGCCAGCATGGGTAGGGGGGGGGAGGGGGATGGCGATCCGCTTGAGGGATTCCGGAATCTCGATAGGCTCCATTTTTTCGAGCCTCTTGATGAGTTCCTGGGCAAACGCGGCTTTGCTGGCTTTATAGCGGAACCGGCGGATAAGGGCTTCTGTTTTGGCGATTTCCTCCTGCTGCGCCTGGTAGCGTTTAAGGAGGCTTTCCAGTTCCGCCGCACGGGTTTTTTCGTAACTTGTGTAGTTGCCGGCGTAATGCTTGAGATCTCCCTGGAAGAGTTCGTATACCTCGTTAATCGTAACATCCAGAAAATAGCGGTCATGGGAAACCAGGAGATAGCCCCCGGTGCAGGACTGGAGCCAGGATTCAAGCCAGGATCTGGCTTCGATGTCCAGGTAGTTGGTGGGTTCGTCCAGGAGGAGTATGTCGGGGTTTTCCAGGAGCACCTTTGCCAGCGCGATGCGCATCTGCCAGCCTCCGGAGAATTCTTCGGTCTGCCGGTCCAGGTCCGAAGAGACGAAGCCCAAGCCTGTGAGGACTGATGAGACCGAGGCTTCCCGGCGGTAGTAGCCGGAATTTTCCACCGCTTCCTGCAAACGGTGGTGCTCTTCCAGGAGCGCCGCGGTGCGGCCTCCGTCGCGGGAGGTTTTTTCCAATTCCCTGCCCAGGCAGTCCATGCGGTCCAGGAGGGCGGCGATGGCGCTGTAAGCGGTTTCAGCTTCTTCCCTGAGGGTCTTCCCGCGGTGGACTATCCCCGACTGGGGGAGATAGGAGATCCTGCAGCCTTTCTGCATCGCCCGGTCCCCTGAATCGGCCTGCATCTCCCCGGAGATGACTTTCATCAGCGTGGATTTTCCGGCGCCGTTGGCCCCTGCAAGGGCGGCCTTGGAACCTGCCGCGAGGTTAAGGCTTACCTCCCTGAGTATGTCCCGGTCCCCGAAGGCGAGGGAAACTCTGGAAAACTGAACAAACGCCATGGATTAAAACGCTTCCTCCCAAAGGGGCAGTTCCGGATCTTCGTCAACTATGCCCGGATCGCCGTATTCCGCCTCTCCCTGGTATGGGGGCGCTTCCTCCGGCGCGCTGTCCTGGACTTCAGGGGGGCCGAAGAAATCGGGCGTCAGGTTCAAAAGGGGCTCCGCTTTGAACAGGTAGAGTACCAGCGGAGAAGAGGCCCGCCTGTTTACCACGATGCCGTCCATGCTGGTATCGGGAACATATTCGAGACGGAAGCCCTGGTTGTCCGGGGAGTACATGAAATTCACGCTTGCCGCAGGGCCGTTTACGCCGCTAAAGTTGAGCGTCAGGGCCCCGGTGTAACGATCCGCCAGGGTGTTGGACAGGAAGAGGCGCATGCTCACTGTCCCGGTCCCAAGGGCTGATGCGGGAATTACCTGGGGCACCAGGAGATCGTAACCGGTCCAGCTAAAATGCCCGTCTTCGGTAAAAGAGATGGTGCCGTAATTGTGGCTGGTATATGCGGGCCCTTGTGCGTAAATAGCGGCGAAAAGCTCTTCCCTCCTGGCGGTTTCCTGGACGATAAGATCGTCCACATCCGTTGGCAGCGCGACGAAGAAGATGGTCCGCAGGACGCCGCCGTTCTCGGTGAACTGAACCGCCAGGGTCGTGTCCGATCTGAGGTCCATCTGGAGGACGGAGCCTTCAAAGCGCCAGGACCTGGTCCCGGTGGATCGTATCGCTGTATACGAGAAGGTGCGGTCCAGGTCTTTTATTCTGATACGGGCGATTCCCGTGTCCTGTCCGGGATCAAAGCCCCAATGTTCTAAAAGCTCTTCCAGGTTGATGCGCCGGCTGTTGACCATGGTTCTGTAGGATTCGGCAGACCAGGTGCGGGAAAGGAGGAGTTCCAAATCAGGATCTTCCGCCGCCTGCTGTTCCCGCGGGGCAGATACCAGAACCCCTCCGGTGTGTTCAAACAGCTTGAGCCGGTAGGAGAAACAGTACCCGGTGCTTCCGTCTTCTGTCAGGACCTGAAACCACTCCCCTGGCAGGGGATCTCCGGTGGTTCCTACAGCGACAATCCCTTCGGCCGGAGCAAGGATTTTGATGATCTCCCCTTGTTTGAGCCTGTACACCCTGCGGGCGCTGTTGTCGGGGCTTTCCCGGATAGGAAGGCCGTCCTGCAGCGTTTCCGCATACGTCAGGGCATAGGGCGCGAAGGCTTCCGCCATTTGAAGGGCCTTGGATTTGCTTCCCGCAAGCTCCAGTTTGGCCAGCGGGATTTCGAATTTGTCGATTTTGCTTCCCTGCTGCCGGTATTCCTCCGGGATCCCTGCCACCCAGACCTGGTCGATATTGGATCTGATGTACACCGGCAGCACCGTCCCTGAAGGGACCGGGGGATCCTCGGCGGCCCAGAGCAGGATGCCGTATCCCAGTTTCCGGGTACATGAGCACAGCAGCAAGGCCGACACCAGCAGCGTTGTGATGAAGGCGCCTGACAATCCCGCGCCGGGGTTCCTCTTGCTTCTAAAACAGGGTAAACAAGGTATCATAGCAGAAAAAGTTTGCCAAAATCAGGGACTTTTTACCAGTCCCTCGGGCGATGCAGGGCAGCCATTTGCGTTTTTTCGCAATATGGGATATACTTATTTTAATTAAAAAAATTGAAAGCAATGAAAACCTTTAACGCTCACTT
>JAITEW010000321.1 GCA_031281855.1 Treponema sp. | reverse complement strand
CTGTTCTTTTCCGCCAGCCTTGCGGCTTTGGCGATAATGCCGGCGAAGTACCTGCCTTCCCGTTCGGTAAGGCAGGCGCGGGAAAAAAGGTCCCTGAAAAAACGTTCCTGTTCCTCCCTGCCGGGGCGTGTGTAAAATCCCAGGGATTTAAGGCTGTCCGCCAAGCCGCCAACTAAGGCCGTAATCTTCTCCTGATCCATAGGGACCCATTGGCCTTTGACGGCAGCGGTCTCAACGGCTTCGGCGGTTCCGGCGTTCTCCTGGGCCTGAAACAAGGCGCAAAAAAGCTCGTATGCGTAAATCTGTACGGCATGGGACAGGTTAAGAGAAGGGAATACACCGGCGGCAGGGATGTGGGAAGCGAAATTGCAGAGCTCAAGTTCCCTGTCGTCAAGGCCGGTACGCTCGTTGCCGAAAACCAGCGCTGCAGGCCCCGGCTTTTCCCTGAGAAACGCGGCGGTTTCTGCGGGGTCCATGGTAGCCTGTTTGCGGCGGCGGCCCCGGCGCCGGGTGGTCCCTATTACCAGGGCGCAGTCCCGCACGGCGCCGGCAAGGGACGGGAAGGTTTCGGCCCTTTCCCAGATATCCGCGGCATGAACCGCCCTGGCGCGGATTACCGCCTCTGTCCCGCCGTAGCCGAAACCCGCTTCCGAAAGGGTAACCGGCGCCGGGAAACAGCCGGCCGCCTTTCCCGGCGCCAGGTCCTCCTGTTCCGGGGCAGCCAGGCGCAGCCGGGAGAGGCCCATGTTTTTCATAGCCCTGCAAACCGCCCCAAGGTTCCCTGCTTCGGAAGGCCTGGAAAGGACTATAATCACATCCTCAAGTTTCATAGTACAATAGTAGCCCAACATAGAGTATGATTAAAGTATGGATTCTGAATCCGGAACGAAAACAACCATATTTGAAGGCCGCCGGGCGCTGGTCATAGGCGGAACCGGGGGGATTGGGCGGGCTGTCGCGCTGGGACTGGCGGAACGCGGAGCCCTTGTAGGGGTGCACGGCGGTTTTTCCCGGGAAAGGCTGGAAGGAACCCTCCAGGCCATTGCCAAAGCCGGCGGGAAAGGAATAGGCTTCCTCTGCCCGGTTGAAGAAACAGGGGCGGCAGAGCGCGTCCTGGCCCATTTCCCGGAACCCGATATCCTGGTATGCTCCTGGGGGCCTTTCAGACAGGGAGCCCTGGAGGACCTGGACGGTGAATTTTGGCAAAAAATCACCTTAGGGAACCTTGTCTTTCCCGGGACTATTATATCTCTGGCGATACGTGGTATGATGAAAAAAAATTATGGGAGAATCCTACTTTTTGGAGGAACAAATACCGATACTATAAGGGGATTCACTACAACTGCGGCGTATTCCGCAGCTAAGACCGCCCTGGGGGTTGTCGCCAAATCGGCTGCCAGAACCGGGGCCAAACAGGGGGTTACCTGTAATGTAATCTGTCCGGGACTGACGGATACGGAGTATCTGGACGAAACAGCCCGTTCGTATAACCGCGAGCGGAGCCCCTGCGGCAGGGCCCTGGAAACGGCGGATATCGCCTGTACAGCCCTGGGGATCCTGGAAAATCCGGGGATAAACGGCGCTGTGGTTTCTGTGGATCAAGGAGTAGTGCTATAATACGTCAGTTTTTTATTTTTGAAGCTGATTTTTTTTTAAAAATGGACTATAAATATATATGACAGGGTTACCATGGTTTGACAAAGAGTTTTCTAGTAGAGTAGAATATAACTAGCATAATGGGACCTGAAGGCAATAACGGAACTTAGGCGAAGGGAGCGTCATGACAAACAACGATATTGTTAATGGATTTGATGACGAGAAAGACGAAAGCCTCAAAATAAAACTTCAAAAGGTGAATGAGGTTGAAGGTTGTCTTGTCCTGTATTTGACCGGATACATTGATACGTATAACTCCAATTACTTCCAGAAAAGGGTCCAGAAGGCTATTGAATCCGGGTTTATCCGCCTGGTATTCCAGTGCGGCGGGCTCAACTATGTATCATCCACCGGGATTGGCTCTTTCACAGCTTTCCTCAAGGCGGTAAAGCCCAGGGGCGGAGATCTGGTCCTTTTGGAGATCCAGCCCAAAGTATACGAAGTTTTCCAGCTTTTGGGGTTTTCCCAGTTCTTTAATATTAAAGATAACCTGGATGATTCGATCAATTTCTTCCGCAGCGGTACTACCGCCGAATCGGTTTCCCTTTTCCCGAAGATCTTTGCCTGCCCTATTTGTTCCAAGAAGCTCAAAGCTCTGAAACCCGGCCGGTTCCGCTGTTCCGAGTGTAAAACCATCCTCGCTATTGATAACGCGGGGCAGGTTTTCCTGGGTTAGGCCGTGAACAAACAGGTAAAGTAGCGTGGCAGAAAGCAAAATAGAACAGTTCTTAATCGATCTTATGTATACGTACCGGGAGGTAGAGCGGAATTTCTGGCTCCTGGAAGACCCGGAACACGGTTTGGAAGAAGTAGCGGTGATCTATTCCGACCCTCTGGTGATTGTGCGCGTCCAGGTGATGGATACGCCTAAGGCAAAACGGGAAGAATTCTTCGCTAAACTCCTGGAACTGAACGCAAAAGATCTTATTCACGGCGCTTATGGCCTTGAAGGGGATAAAATCATCCTTGTCGATACCCTGGAATACGATACGATGGATTATTCTGAATTCAGGGCCACTCTTGACGCCTTTAGCCTTGCGCTGGCCCAGCATTATCCTGTCTTGTCAGGCTACCGGAACAAGTAATTAGGAGGGCTCTGTAAATGGGAATATTTTCACGTCTTAAAACCCTGGTCTCCTCCAATGTGAACGATATGATCAGCAAGGCTGAAAAGCCTGAAAAGATGCTTAACCAGCTTCTTATTGACATGAACGAACAGCTCATTGAATCCAAAAAAGCGGTGGCTATGGCCATTGCGGACGAAAAGAAGCTGGAACGGGAAACAGCTAACCAGGAAGCCCAGGCCCAGGACTGGGAACGCAAAGCCATGATGGCGGTTCAGGCAGGAAAAGACGACCTCGCCAAAGAAGCCCTCCTTAGAAAGCAGGAATACGATAAAGCGGCAGGCGAATACCGGAAACAGTGGGAATCCCAGAAAGCGTCGGTGGATCAGCTAAAAGAATCCCTCAGGGAACTCCAGAAAAAAATCGAAGAAGCCCAGCGGAAGAAAAACCTCCTTATCGCCAGGGCAAAACGGGCCGAAGCGCAGCAAAAAATTCAAGATACCATCTCCAGCGTATCAGGGAACCGCAGCGCTTTTGACGCCTTTGACCGCATGGCCGCTAAGGTAGACCAGATGGAAGCCCAGGCCGACGCCTCCAAGGAACTGGAAGATCTCAGCGCCAACGCCAGCCTGGAAAAACGCTTCGCTGAACTGGAAAAATCCGACAGCTCCGCGGACCTCCTGCTCCAGGGACTCAAGGAAAAGATGAAGTCCCTCCCGGGGACCTCCGGGGAAACCGGCAAATAAGCGCGCAAACACCGGCGCCGGAAACTGTGCATGATCTGTGGATAACTTGTTGACATCCCCAGGAACGGCCAGGTAAGTATCACTTTTGATATATAAGCGGTTTTCATCATACAAGGCGGTTTATTTCCGTGCTTTTATAATTCCTTATAGGATAAAGAATTACAGCAGTAAATTAGTGAATTTACTAAAAATGCCGGATCAGATGGTATAGTTTTTTATAAACGCCAGAGACTATAGCTGGGTATTAAATGTGGATAACTTGTTAGTAATTTTCTATCTTGCATGAGGCGTATTCCCATAGTATCCTAACTATATAGGGAAAAAGATGAAAAACCTGGCCCGGCTTGCGCTTTTTTTCAGTATTTGTTTTACAGTGGTTTTCCTGGCCTCGGTTCTGCTCCGGTTTCTGGGCCTGTGGATTGATACGGCCCGGATAATGCCCCTGGAGCCGGAGCAGTCGGCAAATTTCATCGCAGCTCTTAAAAGAGCCCTTCCTGCGGCGCTGTACTTTTCCATACTTTTGACGTTAAGTTACGCCGGAAGGCGGAAAATGGCTGTATCCCTTTCAATACTGGGGGTATTTGTTCTTTCAACGGTCTTTGTACTGGGGTTTTCCCTGGGAATACGGCAGATCCAGGGGGTGAATTTTGTTCTTGACGCCAGCCCGGCGGTAAGGGGAAGGCCGGGGCTTATCCTTTCACGAGGCGGTACCGTTATGGTGCTCCTTAAAGAGGGGAACCAGGGCCCCAGGGTTACGGCGTTTCCCGGCCAGCCCCTGCTTTACCAGGAAGTTCCTCGGGGCCCGAACAATTCGGTTCTTGCCCTCCCAAGCCTGCCTTTCAGGGATGAGACCCCCTGGTTCATCCAAAGCATATTCATCGACCTTACGCTCAGCGCCAGGGAACTGGATAGCAGGCTGGAAGAAGGGCTGCCCTTCTTTTGCGTGTACGCCGGGGCGCTTATTTTTTTCCTCGCAAGCCTCCGTTTCCTTCTGGATCTAAGCAACTGGCCTTTGACGAATCTATTCCTCGGAGCCCTGGCTTTCAGGGGTATCCTTGCTTTGGAGACCTTTCTGAATTCGAAGGAAACAGCGGCCCTGTTGGGATCATTCCTGGGTAAGGGTCTGCCTGCCCTGTTTATTACCCCCCTGGTCTTCTGCGTCCTCGGAGCCCTGGTTATCCTCTATACCCTGCTGGCCTGTCTTGCAAGGAGAGGGGGGGAGTAATGATTAAACTGGACAAGGAAAAGTTCTTCTCCGCTACAGGCATCTTTATCATCTATATGATTACCGCAAGCCTGCTTATCATGGGTTTCAGGCTGATATTTCCCGGCGAAGCCCCGCCGCTGGCCCGTTTTTCCGTCAACTGGCGTTTTCTGCAAGGCGCCATAGATCTGTTCGGCCTTTTCCCGGCTCTCGCCCTTTCGGGTTTGGCTCTTCCTTTCGGACTCAAAACCGGGCGCCAGGAAAAATTTACGGCTTTTTCGCCGAAATTCCTCCAGTCCCTCAGGTCCCCTATCCTGATTTCCATAGCCGCGGCAGGGATTTACGGGGCCCTTTTTTTTCTGGCCCTTCCGGCTGCCAGGAATTACGAAGCGGGCCTGCGCTACCAGGGGGGGCTTTACCTGCTGGCAAAGGAACAGGCCCAGGTCCACGCGGATCTGGGTGAATGGAACGAAACCGCCCGGCTGGTGGCGATCTGCGAACGAATATGGCCCCAGGGGCCTGATATCGAAAAACTAAGGACCGAATCTTCCATCAGGACAGAAGAGGCGCGGCTTGCCCAAATGCGCCCTGAAAGAACGCCTGGCGGCGCGGCTTCCCTGCGGCCCGGCCTGCCGGACCAGCGGCCCCTGAGCGCCGCGGAAGCCCTGGTCATGGCCGAAACCGCGTTAGACGAAGAACGCTACTACGATGCCCATTGGCTGGCCTCACTGGGAAGCCGCCTGGCCGCTGAGGGAAGCGCCGAGATAAGCGTTGCGGCCAGGCTCGCAAGCCGGGCCTGGAACGCCGTAAACTCCCTGGAACCCAATTCACGGGAAAGCCGGGCTTACCGGATCTACCGTCTCAAACGGGACGGGTACGAGGCCCTGATAGGCGAAGACTGGATCCCTGCGTATTACATCTTCCTTGAACTCCTGAGCCTTACCCCTGAGGACCCTGATATCGCAAAATACCTTTCTGTAAGCGAACAGGGAACTACCCAGGCAGCCTTCTTTACCGACGAGATGGAACTGTCGATAGGGAAAATTTATACAAACCCTGTTTTCTCCCTGCCCCTGGGGTCAGGCAGGGCGGTCATGCGCCTTTCTTCCCTTTCGCTCCTGTCCGATTCGGCCTACGGCACAGGGGCCGAAATCCTGGCTTTTGACCGGGACGGAAGGCCCGCATGGCGCACGGAAGCCCTTTACGTGAAAATACTGCCCTTCTCCCTGGACTCAGGTCCCAGAATATCGGTCCTTATGCGCGCCCTGGACCGGACAGACGGAACAAAGCGCTGGGAACCCCTGGTCCAAAGCCTGGGGGAAAACGCACCTCAAGGCGTCCAGATAAGTTTTCCCCTTAGTTGGGATGATTTTCTCCTTCTGTCGGATCTGCGCCTGGGACCGGAAAACCTCTCTGTAAGCAGCCTTATCGCCGCTTCACGGATAGCAGGGAATTACGGTTACCTGCCCCAGGTACTGGAGGCCGAAATTATCCGCCGTTTTGCGGAGCCTGCGGTTTTTCTGCCCATAGAGGTACTGGTTCTGGTTATAGCCTGGCGTTACCGGGCCCTGAAGCGGCCCAGGTACCTGGGCATCCCTATGATGGTGGTACTGCCTGTGGTATTTAACGGAGCCGTGCATTTTTACCGGAGCTGCCTCAACAACCTGGGAATCTGGACGGTTATCACTTTTGGGTTCACCCTGGGGATCGCCGCCTTTGCCGCAGGGGTGCTCGTCTTTTTCATCCTTTCGCTGATTCTTCTTGCGGCCCAGCATGGTTAAAACGGAATGTTCCCGGGACTGAACAGCATTAAACGCCTGATACGTTCCTGCCCTCCTTGGCTTAGGGTCCTTGGGGGCTCTCTCATCGGGGGTTTTATCGGGCTCCTTGGCGGCTTGCCGGGACTTGTTATCGGGCTCATTCTGGGAGCCATGGTGAGGGAACTCTTCAGCCAGTTCCGCAGCGACCGCGAAGTAATAGGTTATTACGATAATCCCGGAAAAACGGATTTTTACGAAGGGGAACCGGGGCTGGCCGCGTGGTGCGCCCTGGGCGTTCTTATTTCCGGTACAGACGCCGAATCCGGCAGCGGAAACGGGGAAGCCGGGCTTGAACAGACCATACGTATGGCCAAGGTCAGCTTTCCGGGACCTAATGCGGATCGTTCCCTTATCGAGCATTTCTGCCGTCTGGCGCGGTCCAGGCGGGAAACCCTGAATCCGGACCTCCTGGCTGAAAGCCTGGCTTCCAGACGGAAAACCCGCGGGGACCTCCCCTTTACGGCCCAAAGCCTTTACAGCCTGGCGCCTGATGAAAAGGCCCGGAACCTGGCGGAACAAATCTGCGGCATCCTGGACCCTTCTTTCAAAGTCCGCAGGGAAGAAGACAGCGGAGGCAGCGGGAAAACAGCGCCCTGGAAAATCCTGGATCTCCCGCCTGGGACGCCTCTTAGGGAAGTCAAATCCCACTTCCGGAAACTGGCGGCCCAGTTTCACCCCGACAGCCTCCAGGCCCTGAACGAAGAACAGCGGGAAATCGCCGCCAGGGCTTTCATCGCCATTGAGGAAGCTTATAGGGAAATAGTGGAGTGGGAAAAGGCATGCATGGTATCTTTACCTGCAAGCCCGGATACACATAAATGAAGGAGAGAACGAGCATACGGTATGTGTTCCAAAGATGGAAGACTTTATCGGCTTTGTGGTCATGGAAGCTGAGCCTGATGGGTAAATGTAAAATTGCTGAAGCTGTACCGGTCTGACTTTTGTGAGCTTCCCGAGGGTAACGTCCAGTCCATCATAGCCCTTGACATCAAGCCTCAGTCTGTTTTATTGTAATAAATCTAAAGTGGCTGTTCCAAAACTGAAGTTTTTGAGCAGCCTCAAATAGCAAAAGTCGCGCTGGAGTGGTGGGTGAGTGGCCGAAACCAACGGTTTGCTAAACCGTCGTACCTTAACCGGGTACCGGGGGTTCGAAGCCCCCCTGCTCCGTTAACCAAACAACGCAGAGCGTTTTTTTGGTTTTGGAGTTTTGCTCTGCAAAACTCCACGGACCGGCAATTGGGG
>JAITEW010000320.1 GCA_031281855.1 Treponema sp. | reverse complement strand
CTCCCCCGCGCGGAGGCGCGGCCCCGGTGCCCCCCCGCCCGCCCGCCGCCCCCCCCCCCCAAGAGACGCTGGTAATAATTATTACAATATAAAGAATCACCCGGTTCCGGTAACAAAGCAGCACCCTCCATAAAGTAATCCTGATAAGGCCGGTTATAAAAACCCCGAAGGGTCTAAAACCTCCCTTTTCATTTATGGTACCACGGCTTTTGGAAGCGGTCAAGAAAAATTTATAAAAAAAGCAGAGATTTTACGCCTGTTTTTTTTTCTTACATTTATGTAGGTTTTTTCTCTGAAGCTACGTCTTTGTAGTTTTTATCCGGGACATTAAAAATCTACGGGTATTACCGGTTTTTCTAATTCCTTATAATATAAGGAATTACATCATCATAAGGGAATTTTGCCGTTTATCCTGTTCCTGGCACGGTATTTGCTAAATATAATTAGAGGTATATTTATTCTATTATATTGGAGGATGTTATGAGTTGTTGTTCAGAAAAAGGCTGCTGCGGGCGGATTGATTTTGTCGAAACCCCTGTGGCCGAGATTTACGGTTCCAATTGTTTTTCCAACGCTGTAATGCGGGAGCTTTTGCCCAAGAACATTTACAAGGAAATTGTGGCGGTCCAGAATGGGGAAAAAGAGCTGACCCTGGAAGTGGCGGAAGTGGTTGCCGCAACTATGCGGGATTGGGCTATTGCCAAAGGCGCTTCCCACTATACCCACCTGTTCCAGCCTCTTACGGGGCTTACAGCGGAGAAGCACGATTCCTTTATCGCCCCTACAGGGGACGGCAAGGTGATCATGGAGTTTTCGGGCAAGGAGCTCATCAAAGGCGAGCCCGATGCGTCGAGCTTCCCTTCAGGGGGCCTCAGGGCGACTTTCGAGGCCCGGGGCTACACTGCCTGGGACGTGACCAGTCCGGCGTTCCTTAAAACCGATCCTACTGGAACCACCCTTTGCATCCCTACGGCTTTTATCAGCTATTACGGACAGGCCCTGGACGAAAAGGTTCCTCTCCTCAAATCTATCGACGCCCTTTCCAAACAGGCTGTCAGGATCCTCAAGGCCCTTGGGAACACTACTACCAAGCGGGTCTATACTACTGTGGGGCCTGAGCAGGAATACTTCCTGGTTTCAAAGGAATATTTTGACAAGCGTTCCGACCTGCTCCTTACAGGCCGCACGGTTTTCGGCGCCTTGCCCGCAAAGGGGCAGGAGATGGAAGATCACTACTTCGGGGCTATTAAGGAAAAAGTCGCGGCTTTCATGAGGGAGCTCAACTACGAGCTGTGGAAAGTCGGCATTCCTGCCAAGACCCAGCACAACGAAGTGGCTCCTAACCAGTTTGAGATCGCCCCGATTTACGCCAACAGTACCGCCGCTGTGGACTCCAACCAGTTTGTCATGGAGACTCTCAAAAATGTGGCCCGCCGCCACGGCCTTGAGTGCCTGCTCCACGAAAAGCCCTTCGCAGGGGTCAACGGCAACGGCAAACACAACAACTGGTCCATGGCCACTGACGACGGGATCAACCTCTTTGATCCCGGCGAAAATCCCGAATCCAACGCGCGTTTCCTCCTGTTCGCCGCCGCGGTGGTTGAAGCGGTGGACCGGTACGCCTTGCTGCTCCGCTCCTCGGTAGCCACAAGCGCCAACGATCACCGCCTGGGCGCCAACGAGGCTCCCCCGGCTATCGTGTCCATCTTTTTCGGCGGGCCGCTTACGGAAATTCTGGATAACATCGCTGAAGGCAAAGCCGCAGGCAAGTCGGCAATGGGCGAACAGATCAAAATCGGCGTTACCAGCCTTCCTGCGTTGCCCAAGGACGTTTCCGACCGGAACCGTACCAGCCCCTTTGCCTTTACAGGAAACAAATTCGAATTCCGCATGGTTGGTTCTTCCCAGTCCATCGCTGCGCCTAACACGTACCTCAACGTGGTAGTAGCCCAGGTGCTCTCCGAGTTCGCCGATAAATTGGAATCCCATTCCAAAGGAGGCGGAGCTTCCAAAGTCAACGAGACTATTCAGGCTATTATCAAGGAATCCTATTCCAAACACCGGAAAGTGGTGTTCAACGGCAACGGCTACACCGATGAATGGGTGCGGGAAGCGGAACGCCGGGGCCTCCCTAACATCAAGAACGCCGTGGACGCCCTGACGGTTTTGGCCCGGAGCGAGACTGTCTCTCTCTTCGAAAACCACAAGGTCCTGACCAAGGAAGAGCTTGAAAGCCGCTACCACATCTACCTGGAAAAATACTCCAAGCAGATCAATATCGAAGCCGGTGTTGTCATCGAGATGGCGCGCCGCCAGATCTTCCCTGCAGTGAGCGCCTACGCCGCGGAGCTTGCCCGGGACGCCAGCGCCCTTGCGGCTATCCACGCAGTGAGCGCCCCTCAGGAAAAGCGGGCCAAAAAGATCGCCGAAATCTCCAACGATCTGTACGAGGAAACGGCTAAGCTTGAAACCGCCCTCGGCGAAGCCCAGGATATCGAAGAAGCTTTTGCCCAGGCCAAGGCTTACTTCGAGAAAGTCCGTCCCGCTATGGACTCGGTCCGTTCCAAAAGCGACGCGCTGGAAAAGCTGGTTTCCAAGGAAGCCTGGCCCTTCCCGGGATTTGAGGAACTGCTGTTTAAGCTGTAGTTGATAAGGGAACTTGTTCCAAAACTTCTATACGCCGCAGGAGCGCCTGCTTCTGCGGCTTTTTGCGTACCCTGGATTTACCCCAGTTTCCTGACCCCTTCTTTCCACTTGCAGCCCCGGTCAAACTCGTTGAGGAACATACCGAAGCTGGTACAGCCTGGGGAGAAAACTACTGTGTCTCCAGGCGAAGCGGCGCCGGCGGCTGCGGAGGCTGCTGCTGTTGCGGAGTCAAAGGGACCCTGGTACTGTATTCCCGCCGCGTCCATAAGGCGCCGCAGCTTTTCGCTCCCCGTGCCGGCCAGGAGAATTACCGCCTTTGTTCCCGCCGCGGCTTTGACCAGAGGGCTAAAGTCCAGGTTCTTGTCGGTCCCGCCGGCGACCAGCACCGGAGGGGAGGGGAAGGCGGCGACAGCCGCTGCGGCGGCTTCGGGGATAGTCGCGGCGCTGTCGTTGTACCATTTGACGCCCTTGGATTCGTGGAAAAATTCCAGCCTGTGTTCTATGCCCGGGAATGTTCCAAGGCTCTTTCGGACAAACTCCGCAGGGAGCCCCAGGTCCAGCAGGGCCAGCGCCGCTGCGAGAAGGTTCTTCTTCTGGTGATAACCGGGTACCAGGGGCTGGGAAGGAACCGCTTCGACAACTGCGCCTGTTCCGCTGTTTTTGCCCTGAATGTCCCGGAGCCGCGCCATAGCGGGGCCGTCCTTGTTGGCGAGCCAGCCTCCCGGAACGTTTTCCGCCAGAGGCGCTTCGGCGTACACCAGAGGGCGACCCCTGCTTTCCCGGTGAAAGCTCCTGCCCCAACTGTCGTCTCCGGCGACAGTAACATCGCCGCCGTCCTGGTTCTGGTATATAATGCGCTTATCAGCCACATAGGCTTCCATAGTCCCGTAACGGTCCAGGTGATCAGGCATGATGGCAGTGAGTACCGCCGCCCGGGGCTTGAGCAGGGCGCTCCCGTCTTCCTTCAGGCGGCCCTTGAGATCCCCGAGCTGCCAGCTTGAGAGTTCCAGGACTACATCATCGCAGGGTTCAAGTTCATCCAGAAACGTTAAAGGCGAAACCGTGATGTTCCCCCCAAGCCGGGCTTTGCCGGTAAGGAGCCCTTCTTCGCGGGCTTTGTTCAGCGTCCAATAGAGGGCTGAAGCTGTGGACGATTTTCCCTTGGAACCGGTAACCGCCGTGAGCCGCCCCGGAGAGGCGGCCAGGAACAGGGAGATGTCCGTTTCTATGCGCCTTGCGGCTTTGAGGTAAGGAGAGTCCGGGTGAACCCCGGGGTTCTTGATCACCATGTCGGCTTTTTCAAAATCAGAAACCTCATGGCGGCCCAGGATCCAGCGGACAGGAATGCCGCCGAGCCCTGCCTCAAGCTTTTCGATAGAAGGGGCCAGGGTTTTTTCATCCCTGAGGTCGGTGACGCTTAGGTCCGCCCCCTTGAGGGCAAGGTAACGGGCGGACTCCAGGCCGCCGCCGTTGAGTCCCAGCCCCATAATCAGAACTTTCATCCCTGCGAATTGCTCTTTTTTCATATCCTCTCTTCCTAATCTTCCTAAACCTTGTCCCTTGGATTGCTTCATAGTATAGTAATATTGAGTATCATATTAAGGAAAGTAGGATGCAAAGCATATACGGCAAATACTGCGGGTCCCGGAGGCTGCCGGGGATTCTCGCTATTCTGGGCTTTTTCGCCCTTTCCCTGCCCCTTTGGGCGCAGAACCAGCAGGCCAGATTGTACTACGCCCAGGGCGCGGACTTTGCCCTTACGGTCAACGGAGAGCGGAGCTTCATAGACGCCTCTTCACTGGGCTACGGGGGCATAGCCCTGAACCGGTCCGACATGATACAGACCGGAACCGGAACGTTCCTGGAGATCCAGCTTATCCCTTCCGGGACGGTGTTAAAAATTTCAGAGAACACCTCTTTAGTTTACAACGGCTTTGACGAAAGCGGCCGCTTTACCGATGTCGCCCTTCTTTACGGCAGGATCAGGCTGGTAAGCGGAAACGGCGAAGGGAGCAAAACCTCGGTAATCCGCGCCGGGACCAGTTCCGTAAGGATGCCCGAAGGGGATCTGGGGGCGGACTATGCCGTCCCCCGTTCGGGAAGGGGTGATGCCGGCAGGCCGGTGCTAAAGGTGTACAGTTTCCGGGGCAGGGCCGAAGTTTTCCCCTTTATTCCCAATGGCGCCCCGGCGCAGGCGGTGAACCTTGAGGAACGTGAAACGGTTTTGATGGAATTGAACCCCCCTTTGGTGTATGCCGAACGAAGGGCTCTGGAAAAAGACATCCTCCTTTTCTGGAGTACGCATAATTTTGAGGGTCTTTCCCCGTTGGCAAGGCCCGATACGGAACTGCCCGGCGTTTTGCAGGACAGCCCTCTCCGGGAAATAGCGGTCCAGGATATCCCGGTTCAGGAGAAAGTGCCGGACGCCGCTTTGCAGAAAGAAACGGCCCGGAAAGCCATGCGGAGAAAAACCGCCCTCCTTACGGCAGGGCTTTCCCTTACAGCAGCCGGCGTTGCGGCCCAAGGCATAGCCTTTGCCCGGCCAGGCGGCGCCGAAGACGCCCTGGTACGGCGCATACATTACACAGCCTATGTTCCCCTGGGTATAGGGCTGTTTTCCATACTCGCAGGGATCCTGTATAATCCCGCTGTCCCGGAGTAGGACTTATGGCGCAAAAAGAAATAAGCTCCCTGGTCCCGGTGCTTGATGAACTGGGGCTGCCGGTAAATTTTGGCTGGTCCAGAAATTCCTGTTTCATCTACGATCCCGCCTTTATCAGCGCGCCCAGGCGTTTTGTCTGCGAGTCGGACCGGTACATTCTCATATCCCCTTCACACCTTATTATCCTGGAAATTCTGGACGACGGGTTTTTGGGTTATATCGGCATGTCCGTAGTATCCCTTAGGGACACAAAGCGTTCCACCCAGATGTACCGTATTCCTTTCCCCCTCGGAACGCTGGAACTTCCCAGGAACAGCGATACCGGATCGATACGGCTTCAGCATAAAAAGTATTTTCTCAACTTTGCGGCCATGGAAGGCGGGGTCAGGATCATCAAGGTGGACATCCCCAAATTCGGCCACCACCGGAACCTCAGAGGCGAACTGGTATTGAGCCCCCCTCAGGGGGCGGAATCCCTGGCGACCTCCATGCCCTGGCGGGAAAGGAAACACGCTTTCCGCTGTACCCGCCGGTCCCCCTGGTACATCGCCGAAGGGGTTATACAATTCGGAACCCAGGAACTGATCTTTACCCAGGGCAATTCCTGGGGTATTTTCGACTGGTCCCGGGGCGTGCGGCCTCCTTCGGACCTGCGTTACTGGGCTTCAGGCTGCGGCCAGAGCGGCGGGAAGCAGGTAGGATTCAGCGTAGGCTATGATTCCGCCGATTCAAGTCTGGGCACAGCTAACGCCTTTTTTCTGGACGGAAAGCTTCACAAGCTGGATCAGGTCAGTTTTCACATATCCCCTTCAAACTGGTTCCAGCCCTGGCGTTTTACCAGCAGCGACAACCGGCTGGAGATGATCTTCGCCCTCCACCAGGAACGGGCGGAAAGCCACCAGATGCTGTTCCAGTCCCTGAAACGCCGCCAGGCCTGCGGTTTTTTTTCGGGCAGGGTTATTCTTGACGATGGTTCGGAATTCGAGTTTCAGAACATCACGGGCTTCGCCGAAAGGCGGAAAACAAGGTTTTAAAAAATCAGCCGGGTTTTGAGAGGTTTTTATGGGTATTGTCCAATTTATTGTACTATTTTTTGTCTAAATCAGGCATAGTCGTTGCAAATTCGGCCCCTGGGTTTTAGTTTTTTAAATAAAGGTAAAAAAAATGCAGCAGAGTATTTTAGAAGCTATAGCGTCAATGGACGCTGCGGTAAGCAAACTTGAAAAGATTGCTAAGGACATGAAGGACCAGGCCGCCTGCCTTTCAGTGGTTAATGAAAGGATCAAGGAGTTGCGGAACCGGCAGGATTCCGAGTTGGGTCATGATACGGTTTGGTTCCCCGAGGATAGCCCAACTCGTCAAGACTCTGTTCCGCTTGTCGAATTTCGTCATAGGGCATGACCTTATCTGCGTAGATAATTGAATTTTCATGCCCTTTACCCAGGAGCAGAACCAGGTCTCCCTGTTTTGCCAGAGAAAAGGCTTTTTTGATTGCCTGCGGCCTGTCGGGAATAAGGAAGAGATCCTTTTCCCTGTTCCTGCCTTTGATTCCCCCGGCTATTTCCTCAAGAATGTCCATGGGTTTTTCGCCTCTGGGATCTTCATCGGTAAGGATAAGAATAT
>JAITEW010000317.1 GCA_031281855.1 Treponema sp. | reverse complement strand
CTGTTGAAGTCCGCTCCGGGGGTTACCTCGAATTCGATTTCCACGCCTGTACGTTTTTCCAACTCCGCCCATACAGGTAGCTTGTTTTTGTAGCTGTAGTTGGGGTCCGTGTTTTCGGTGGTGGCGAAAACCAGCTTTTTGGGGCCTGTCTGTTCCTGTACTGCTGTTTTGGGTTTGCAGCCTGCGACGAACAGGGCCAGCAGGGGGATGGCAAGTAAAGCCATCGGTTTAGTAAGGTGTCTTTTCATGATGCTCCTCTTGTAAAAAAAGTTTATATTTTTCTGCCCTCCAGAAGCTGGGGGGCGAGCCACGCTGATGCGAAAGGATCGCCATGGGCAGATAAATCCTGGTATAAAAGGGCGCGGAATTCCGCGATTTTTTGCGCCAACGAGGCGTCATAAATTCTGTTACAACATTCACCCGGATCGGTTTCGGCGTCATACAATTCATCAACATCCGTGAGGTTCCACACGTACTTGTACCTGCCGTCGGTGATCATCCGGGTATTGAAAAACCCGAACTGCTGGCCGTTGGAAGAAGACGTTACACAGGATCGGGGCTTTTCTCCGGAAACAGGGAGAGGGACCCCATGGCTGCCGGGCAGCGCCGGGAGCCCCATGAGGCTGCAAATACTGAGGGGCAGGTCCAGGCAGTTTGAAACCAGGGCGTTTGAAACATGGGGCTTGAAATGGGAACCGCTTAACACCAGCGGAACCCGCACGATGTCGTCATACATGGAATTGTGCTTGTCGAACATGCGGTGGTTCCCGCACATGTCGCCGTGATCCGACGTTAGGACGATGAGGGTCTCCTCAAAGGCCCCTGTTTCTTCAAGGGCCTGTATGATAATCCCGATGGCGTCATCCAGTTGGGACACCACCCCGCAGTAACGGGCTACCTGGCCGGCCATTTCGGACCAGCTTACGTTTTCAAGGCCCCAGTTCAAGGTCTGCTGCTTATGGGTATAGGGTTTGTTTTCTTTTTTATCGTCGTAACCCGGCCAGGGCTGAATGTCCTTCGCCTGGTACATCCGCGAAAAAGGGGCGCTGGGCCTGCAGGGGAGATGGGGCACCCCAAAATCGGCCCATAAAAAAAAGCCCCCCTGTCCCTTTTCGCTGCGGATAAATTCCGCCGCTTTTCGGGCGTAAAAATGGGTGTCCGTATCGGCCAGGGCCAGGGGGCTCTCGCAGCCCATCCAGCCGCCTTCGTAACGGGGTTCCGGACAGTGTTCTTTTTGGTACTCAGCGTATTCCGCCTTCCCGCGGTACACCGAAAATCCGAAGTCTCCGGGTTTTGATCCCTTTGCGGTATCCCATTTGCCGATAAAACAGCCGGTACGCCCGCTTTCGGCCAGGCGCTCTGTAAAAGTGGCTTCAGGTTTGAAGTCCGGGGTATGAAAAAAACCGTGATTCCAGAAGGACCCGAAGGAATCGGGGTGCCTTCCGCATAAAAGGGACTGTCTTGCAGGGGCGCATACCGGCAGGGGGGTATAAGCCCTGGAGTATGCGATGCCCCTTGAGGCAAGCCGGTCAATACAAGGCGTTTTCGCCATGCCCCGGTTGTTTAAAGCAAAGCCCGGTGCATCGTGGCGAAGTTGATCAGCAAGTAGAAAAACCAGATTCCTGTACTGGCCGGCCATAGCAGTTCCTTACCAAACGTACTTGATGTCGCCGTGGAGAGCCGGAAGCGCTTCGGGGATGACCAGCGCCCCGCCTTCCTCGTAGGACCGCATAGCGGCGAAGGTGTAGCTCAGGGTGGCAAGGGCGTCGCGGCCCGACGCGCGGACATGCTCAAGAGGGACCTTGTTGGTCAGGTCTTCAAGCCATGCATGGATGCGGGAAGGGAACGTGGCGCCGAAATCGGTGATGCCTGTGTCGTATACTTCCGGTTTGGGGCTTGCCATGCCGGGATTTTCCACCTTGTCAATGTCCCAGTAGTGGAGTTTTTCCACGGCGTTTTCGATGCAGAACGTGCCCTTGGTGCCTGCGTGTTCATAGCTCCACCAGCCGCCAAGGCCGAACATAGCGTCGCCCCGCTGGGAGAGGAGGTAGCCGATGCCGCCGTTGGCAAAACGGACATGGATGCCGTTGATGGAAAGCATGGGGTCGTTGGCTGTGCGGCGCACGCCGGGCCGGTCCATAAAAGCCTGGACCTGCATAATGTCGCCGCAGAAGTGGCGCATCACCGAGAAGGGATGGGCGCAGAAAGCCTTGACATGGGAGTAAGGGGTCTGCCACCTGGGGCTGCCTGGGCCGCCGTATTTTTTCTCGCTGCCGTTGAAGCCTACCTTGTGGATACAGTAGACCAATTCGCCGATCTTTTTGTCCTTAATAAGCTCGTCCGCCCGCTCGGCGGTTTTGGTGAAGTAATGGTTGAGGTTACAGCCAAGGTAGAGCTTTTTCTGCGCAGCGAAACGCACCAGTTCCTGGGCGTCCCGGAGATCCGCGCAGATAGGTTTTTCTACCAGCACGTTTTTTCCGGCATCCAGGGCCTGCATGGCAGGTTCAAAGTGCATGGACCCGTTGTCGTACCCTGAAGTAGTTACGCTGACGGCTTCAATCTCCGGGTGCGCTGTGAACATATCCTTAATGGATTTGTACCAGGGAACGCCTACGGCGTCGCCCAGTTTTTGCGCCTTTTCAGGAACAATGTCACACACGGCGATAAGCTGGGCAAGGTTGTCGTTTTTGTAACAGTTGGCATGGGTGGTCCCGATGCCGCCGCATCCGATAATAGCAACTTTCAAACTCATTTGTTTTTCCTCCGAAAAAATTTAGATTCTAATTAAAGCCTGTCCATAATGCAGACACATCAGGACAGACGCCAATTACAAAACCGGCGCCGAACTGGCGGCGGTCTTGACCTGGTGTTTAAATTCCCTTGGGGTCATTTTAAACAGGACTTTGAATTCCCGTGAAAAATAGTTGATACTTCTGAACCCCGATTCAGCGAAAACTCTCGATACCGGCTGCTGCTTGCGCAGCAGTTCCAGGGCTCTGGCGAAACGCCGCCGCCGCAGGTACTCAGTAGGGGTGATCCCCATGATCTGCCGGAACTGCCGGGTCAGGTGATCCGGCCCTATACCCAACTCCCGGGCCAGCCCCCTGACGGTTAAATCTTCGTTAAAATGTTCTTCGATACGTTCCACCACCTTGAGCGTATAGCCCAGGTAGGGATTCTTGCTGCTCTGCCTCGAAAGCCTGGTATGCGTTACCCTGGACAGAATGACCATCGTGTTGGTAAGAAGGGCCTTGCTCCGCAGTTCCCAGCCTACCTGTTTCTGCTCCCGTTCCTTTTTGAGGGATTCGATGATGCGCCTCATTTCTTCCCGGTCCTGGAGATCCAGGTGGCCCACCAGAGGGGCCCGTATCGTTCCGTTGAAAAATTCGCCCATCCCCGGAAGGGCTTTGATCTCGTCCATTACACCCGCGAACAGTTCAGGCATGAACAGGATGTTCACAATAAGAATGTTCCGTTTGCACCAGTAATGGTGTTCCATACCGGGGCTTATGGCCAAAAGATCACCCCCCATAAGGAGTTCCGCGGCATCGCCGGAAAAATGCAGGCAGAAGCCTTCCTCAACATACACAAATTCAAAAAATTCATGGCTGTGCCCGTTAAGTGTACCCTGGAGGAGTTCCCCGACGTGGATGGGGCACCCGGAATCATCCCCCAGAGAAGCCCAGGAGATACGCTTCACTATTCCTCCACCTCGTCTACCCGCACAACGTTTCCGCCTTTTTTGAGGGAAGCTATAGCGGCGTGGATGACCCTCTGGGCGGCGAGGCCGGCTTCGCCGGAACCGTCAATATCCTCAGGCTTGTCGCCCCTGGCGACTTGTTCCACAAAACTGCCGATGCGGTCCCGAAAGGTATCGTCGAAACTTTCGAATCCCCCGAAAACCGGGTTGGTGTACTGCCGCTTTTCAGGGTTTCCTGCAAGGTACAGAGTCGATTCGCGCCACATGTCCTCAAACACCAGGCGCCCTTTACGGCCTGCCACTTCGCAGCGTTCCATAGGATGCCCTCTGGCGATGTCGTAACTCGATGTAAGATGCCCCACAGCGCCGCACTTGAACTTCATGTTTATCGAAGCAGTGGAATAGATATTCCTGCCCGAAGCCGTCATGGCGAAACAGGCGACTTCTTCCACGTCTCCCATGAAGTAGCGCATAATATCCACGCTATGGGGGTTCAGAGCCTTGAGATGGTAGTAAGGGGATTCCAGGGCCTCGGGCCTTCCGATCCACAGGGCCATATTGCAGAAAAGCAGTTCGCCGATAAGGCCCGCGTCCTGCCAGCCTTTGGCAACTCTGGCAGCTGGCGTGAAGCGGTGGTTCAGGTCGATGCCGTAGCAGACCCCCATTTCCTTGGCGGTTTTGACCATTTCGGCGCCATGGACAATGCTGTTGGAAATGGGTTTTTCGCCCAGTACATGGCAGCCTGCCCGCAGCGCCTGGATGGTAGGTTCGTAATGATCCGAAGAGTATTCAAACCCCCCGGTAGCCACCGATACGATATCCGGCTTGACTTCCGCAAGCATGACCTTCGCATCGGTGTACCATTTGACGCCGTGGCGCTTCCCGCTCTCTTCAGCGATAGAAGGGACCCTGTCGCAGACTGCCGTAAGTTCACAGTCCTTCCGTTCCCGGTAAATCTTCGCGTGAAGATTCCCGATATGGCCCATTCCGATAACGCATATTTTGAGCATGTTATTTCTGGACTTTCTTCAGAGCTGCCTGGAGTTTTTG
>JAITEW010000272.1 GCA_031281855.1 Treponema sp. | reverse complement strand
CTCATGTTCTGTTTCGTCAAAGAAACATTCTATATACAGAAACATATCTGGTTTATTTAATTATGTCAAGTACTTTATCAAGACGCATTAGGCTCATTGTCCAAGTCCAGGTATTCATTTAGTATTATTGGGGACTCGGGTGGCGGGGGGACCAACGGTCCCAGGGGCCCCAGGGACCGTAGGTCCCTCAGCGGGGGCGTTACGGGGGTGGAAACCCCGTAGAGGGGGTAGCGGAGGACCGAAGGGCCGGAGCGTAGGGGGAGACTTCCCCCTCCTTATTATAATAAGGAAGGTTTACATGAATGGATTAATACTGCTGATTATTGCCGCGGCGGTACTCTTTGTGGGATATCTTCTGTATGGCCGCTGGCTGGCCTGGAAATGGGGGGTGGACCCTAATAAGGAGACCCCGGCTCACGAGTTTGAAGATGGGGTGGATTATGTGCCAACCCGGCCCGGCGTGGTGTTCGGTCATGAGTTTGCTTCGATTGCGGGGGCGGGGCCGATTAACGGGCCTATCATCGCGGCCATGTTCGGGTGGGTTCCGGTGCTGCTATGGATACTTATCGGCGGGGTGTTTATCGGGGCGGTTCAGGATTTTTCCGCCTTGTACGCCTCGGTGAAAAATAAGGGAAAAACCATTGGATATATTATCGAAAGTTATATCGGCAAGACGGGGAAACGGCTCTTCTTGCTCTTTGTCTGGCTCTTTTCTATCCTGGTAGTGGCGGCTTTCGCGGACATTGTACGGGGGACTTTCGCGGGTTTCGACGCGGAGGGGGCCCGGATTACGGCCAACGCTTCGGTGGCCACTACGTCCATGTTGTTTATTGCCGGGGCGGTGGCCTTGGGTTTCTTTATCCGCAAGGCGCGGCCCGGCGAGATAGCCTGCGCCGGCGTCGCGGTAGCGCTGTTGGTGGTATGTATCACCCTGGGGCTCCTCTTTCCTCTATACCTGTCCGGTACCGTGTGGCTCTACATTGTGTTCGCCTATATCTTTTTCGCTTCCATTACGCCGGTTTGGGCCCTGCTCCAGCCCCGGGATTACCTCAACTCCTTCCTGCTGGTCTTCGTGATGGGCGGGGCGTTTCTGGGGGTTATCTTCTCCGCGCCGGCCGTTACGATTCCCGCGTTTACGGGCTTTAACGTGAACGAGAATTACCTTTTCCCGGTTCTCTTTGTTATCGTGACCTGCGGCGCGGTTTCCGGGTTTCACGCCCTGGTAGCTTCGGGGACGGCTTCCAAGCAGCTTGATAACGAGCTGCATATACTCCCCATTTCCTTTGGGGCCATGCTGATGGAATGTCTCCTGGCGGTCCTCTCCCTTATCGCTGTGGGTTCTCTCGCGGTGGGAGGCAAGCTTCCTACAGGAACGCCGCCGATGATCTTCGCCACCGCGGTTTCAGGTTTCCTGGTCTATATGGGGCTTCCGGAAAACGCCACATATACTATCATCACCTTGGCGATTTCCGCCTTCGCTCTTACTTCCCTGGACTCGGTTGCCCGGGCAGGCCGGCTTGCCTTCCAGGAACTTTTTACCGAAGACCTTGTGGCGGGGCGGGAGCCTTCAAGGGTAGTAACGCTGCTTTCAAATAAATATGTGGCTACCCTGTTCACCCTCTTTCTGGGATACCTTCTGGCTATCCTGGGGTATCAGAATGTCTGGCCTCTTTTCGGTTCGGCAAATCAACTCCTTGCGGCCCTGACTCTGATTGCCTGCGCGGTGTTCCTGAAGAAAACCAAGCGCCAGGGGAGTATGCTCTACGTACCCATGTTTTTCATGTTGGCGGTTACCTTTGCCGCCTTGGTGGTTACTATCGTCCAAAAGGGCGGTAAGTTGTTTAGCGGCGGCTTTACCCTTGGTTCGGATGGGCTTCAACTTGCCTTCGCGGTATTGCTGCTGGCTCTGGGCGTCATGGTCGCCGTATCCGGGGTACAAAAGCTTTCCGAAAAGGATGAGTCGGAAGCGGCGCGGGCTGTGGTCCGATAGGAGGATAAGCGTGCAATATAGAATAGACGGGAAATCGGGGAATAAACTTTCGGCTCTGGGATTCGGCTGTATGCGGTTTCCCCGGAAGGGCGCCGTCATAGACATGGAAAAGACCGAACGCCTGGTAATGGAAGCCGTCAACCGGGGGGTGAATTACTTTGATACGGCCTACATATATGGCGGCAGTGAGGAGGCCCTGGGGGCGGTCCTGGACAAGAACAAAGCCCGGGACGCGGTATATATCGCCACCAAACTTCCCCTGGTCCTCTCCCGGAGCGCTTCGGACTTTGACAAATTCTTCAACAAATCGCTGGAGCGGCTTAGGACGGATCGCGTTGATTACTACCTTTTACACATGCTCACCGACCGGCGGCAATGGGAACGGTTCCGGGCTATGGGAATTGAGGACTGGTTGGCGGCGAAGAAGAAAGAGGGTCGTATACGGCAGGCGGGTTTTTCGTTTCACGGAAGCCAGGAGGAATTTCTTAAGCTCCTGGATGTCTATGACTGGGATTTTTGCCAGATACAGTATAACTACGCGCAGGAAAACTACCAGGCCGGTAAGACCGGGCTGCTTAGGGCCGCGGCCAAGGGGCTGCCGGTCATCATCATGGAGCCCCTGCTGGGAGGCAAGCTCGCCTCCGCCCTGCCCCGGGAAGCGGAGGAGGTTTTCAGGGCATCAGGGAAGAAGGCGGCGGAATGGGCACTCCGCTGGGTGTGGAACCATAAAGAAGCGACCGTACTTCTGTCGGGGATGAACGATCCCGCCCAGCTTGAGGAAAACCTTCTGA
>JAITEW010000250.1 GCA_031281855.1 Treponema sp. | reverse complement strand
CCTTATCCGCGCCCTGATTTCAAAAGGCCCCGCTGAAGCCGGTGAATTACTGAAACACCTTGACGTGGAAACCAGCGAAGAAGACTTCTACCGGGCTCTTGACGCCCTCAGGAAGGAATCCATGGTAGCGGAAGAAGAGGGGATTTACAGGATAGATAAAGCTTAATGATTGATTCGGAAGCAAAACAAAGCGGCTGATCGGAGTCGAACCGACGTCTTCAGCTTGGAAGGCTGAGATAATAGCCGTTATATGACAGCCGCAAAACACACTAACAAAGACAACTTAACAGAAACCGGTGCGTTTGTCAATATACATACAAACCTTCCCGCGCTACCTTATCTCCTTGATCCCTTCGGCAACCCAGTCGATAAAAACCGCCAGGCGTTTACCGATAGCGGAAGGAATATCAATTTTTGAAGCGATAAAGTCAGAAACCTCAGTTCCTGCGATACTGTATACCAGCATGCCTTCCGAAAGGGGTTCAAGGTAGAGCAGTGCGGAAAATTTTTCTTCTTTCATTACAGGGAAGAAGAGATAGGTAAGGCTTTTGAAATTGGTCAGGCTGTAGAGGAGGCCGTTGGACTCCCGGGTAATATCGGCGCGGTAATAGGAATTGCCAAAGTTGACATCTTTCAGACGGATATAAACGGATTCCGAAACAGGAAGGACCGCCGCCTGAGGGGGATCGGGAATGGCGCCGGTGCGTTTGGCGCCTTCGAGCCTTGTGGCGTCCTCAAAAAGCGGGATTTCCGCGTTTTTGGTATGGGAATGATAGAGCCGGCCTTTGAGATTCCGTACTTTGCCGAGTGCGTTATAGGCGTCCAGAACAGTCAGGGTTCTCCCAGAATAAGGCACCACTAAAAGGGACTCTGTAAGATAGGCGTTTTCCTGCGTGATCCTGGACCGGAGGTTTATGCCGGAACCAGGCGCGGGGTTCAGTTCCGGAATTTCCCCCTTTTCCAGGGATCTGATAATGCCTTCTCCTGAAAAAGCCATGCCCCGTTTCGCCACGTCCAGGCCGGGAAAAATATCATCGAAACTCCGGGTCCATGCAGGCAAAGCAACAACCAAAGCCAGCAGGGAAAATACCAAAACGTTTTTTTTCGCCAGTACCATCAATAACATCAATAAGCTCCCTTACCTTTGAAGATTGCTCCAGGGGTGCGGTAGAGGATCCAGAGATCCAGCCAGACGGACCAGCTCTGGAGGTAATAGGTGTCGTACGAGACCCTGTCGGTGTAATCCGTGTCCGAGCGGCCCGAAACCTGCCAGAGCCCCGTAAGGCCGGGCTTGACCGAAAAGATGCGGCGGTAGTTTTCACCGTATTTTTTCACTTCCGCCTCTACCACCGGCCTGGGGCCGACAAGGCTCATCTCCCCTTTAAGAACGTTGATGATCTGGGGGAATTCGTCAAAGCTGCTTCTCCTGAGAAACCTGCCAATCCCGGTGATCCTGGGATCGTTCTTGAGTTTATGGGACGCATCCCATTCTTCCCGAAGCTTCGGATCCGAAGCCAGGAGCTTTTCCAGCAGCTTGTCCGCGTCTTTTACCATAGAACGGAATTTATAGGCTTTAAAGTATTTCCCGTTCAGGCCCAGGCGCCTGTGGCTGTAGAGTACCGGCCCCGGCGAACCGAGCCTGACCAGAAGGGCGATAATCAACAGGAACGGAAGAATAACAATGCCGCCGCAGATGACAATAGCCAGATCCATAAAGCGCTTAATTGCCAGATTCCAGAACATCCTCAGGCGGTGGCTTGTAGCAAGCCCCAGTATACCGTCGAAATCCCGTACAGACATCCAGATATTGCTGATATTGAAAAAGTCCGGAATAAGCACGTTATACCTGAAGGCTGATACCGAAAAATTGATCAGCTTTGCAATCTCTTCCTGGTGCAGGTTCGGCATGGCAATAATCGCCATTTTGATATTGTAAAGCCTGACCAGTTCCGGGCCTGCCCATACGTCCTGTATTACCGGGACCCCCCGGTATTCTTCCCCGCATTTGGAGTCGTTGTCCAGGATCAGAACCGGAACATACCCGGCTTTTTTGCTGTTTTTAAGGCGGTCGACTACCATCTGCCCGGTACTTCCGCTGCCGTAAACGACCGCGGGAATCCCCCCTAAGCGGGTCTTGCCCAGAAAAGAATGCGTCACATCCCGGCAGATCATGAGGATAAGAGTAGAGGAAAAAAAACTTACGATAAATGCCGCCGAGATAGCGTCAAATTCCTGGTCTTCGATATACCGGGAAAAAATGATGCCCCCATGGGCCATAAGGGAACCGATGGAAAATCCGCGCAGTTCCTCCGCAGGGGCCAGAGAAACCCCGGGGTAGAGCTTCATTATATTGAAAATCAGGATGAAAATGGGAAGGTAGGGCCAGTAGGTCACAAAAGACCTGAAATTGATGATGCTCAAGTCATAGATATTAACCCAGAAGAATCCAAAGCCGAAGGAAATCATAAGCCCTATAAAGTCTGAAACAATCAGGGCTGTAGCAGTCAGGGCGGAACTGGTCCGGCGGTATCTGGTACGGTACCAGCCGTCAAATTCGGCAAGGGTCATATATCTCCATATATCTTAATGATGATAAAAAAAACCAAATAATGCAAGCGTTTAGACGCCTCTAAGGGGCTGTTTTTAGAAAACCGGACGCAGCCGGGCGGAAAAGGCCAGCTCAAAGCCCTGGACGCTGCGGCCCAATTCGTGGTTCAGGTTGTTGATAAACCGGTACCCGGGCTGGATCGAAAAATCAAGCCATTTGAAAGGGGCCCATTTCCCCGACAGCTTTGCGGTATAGGTATAGACCGGGACCCCTGTTGCCGGGGAAGTCACATCGTAAACCATGTGGGTAGGGCGGTAGGTATTGTCAGGTATATCATCACGATCAAAAACGTCCAGCCCCGAGCGTTCTCCCTGGGCTGAGACTGTAAACGAAAAGGACAGGGACCAGTTCCGGCCGGCATGGAAGCCTGCCCAGAAAATCCCGGCTATGGAATCGGGGCCGAAAGGAGTGCCGGTCCAGTAGCGGAGCTTCATCCGGTCCATTTCCGGGACTTCCTTGTAAAAAGACCAGTGCTTGTCCCAGAGAACATACATGTACGGGTAGGTGTATACCCCTTCAAGGCCGAACTGCCAGTAGCCTTTTTTTGCCGGAACCGAAACCTCCACCCCTCCCTGGAATGCCATGGCGTCAGGGGTAAGATCTTCTTCCCAATGGCTTTTTTCCACCCCCAGTTGGAGCTGATCCATCGCGTAAAGGCCGTAAAGCCGCAGGTATTTTATAGGCTGCCATTCTATCTTAACGCCCAGGTAGGAACCGATACGGGAACCCCCTGTAGAATCGTAGATTGTATCATAATCCGGATCAGAAGGATCCTTGTTATCGTGCCCAAGATCTTCATTATAATCCGTATAGGTTTTATAGGCTTCATAGCTGTGGAAAATAGTCAGGGGACTGAGGAACCTGAGTTCCAGGGGAGCGTTGACCATGACCCCTTCTGCAAGGGAAAGGGAAAAGGTTCTGTGGGG
>JAITEW010000233.1 GCA_031281855.1 Treponema sp. | reverse complement strand
CGGACATTATCCACCCCGGCACCGGAGGCGGAAGCGACTACCTCGGAGAGGTACAATCTCACTTTGATTTAACAGGAAGGGAACTCGACCTTAAATATTACCCCCAGAGCGGCGGTGCCGCAGGGACCGGCAAACCCGGAGCCGTCAGTATCGGAGGGGTTCCTGCGCTGGTTGTTTACGAGCCCGGAACCTTTTCGCCCTTTGAGCGACAGAACCGCTACCGCGCCCAGTGGGGAAGTTCCGCGGACGCGGCGCTGGTGCGCCTTTCGTCCGGCGAACGGGTAAGGGGTTTCGAGGTCCTTTCACTGGAAGACGCTTCGGCCCTTCTTCCTGGGGAAGAAGACAGCAAGGTACGCCGGGGCCTTTACGAGCTTGTGAGGGACGGGGCCTCCCCTTCAGGCAGGGAAACAGCCGGGCGCTGGCCCCTGGCGGAGGCTGCCGGAACAGAGGCATGGCCGGAACTCTACTTGCCGGGAAAACAGGTTTTTACCGGGGATATAGGGATACGGTTCACCAATTACGGGACCCCGGATGTTTTTTTTATCGGTTCAGACGCGGTTCCCGGTTCGGTGCAGGTTTTCCGCGGAGGCATCGCTGAGCCTCGTTTTTCCTACAGCCCTTCGACGGGAATCGTCAGCCTCTCCAACCCGCCGGGTTTTAACGAGATAATACGTATCACCTATCTCAGGCGCAGCGACGAAAGGCGGACAGGAAGTTTCGCAGCCGGCCTCGGGGCTTTTTGGGATCCTGACGGCCCCTTTAGTTCCAGAATAGGCCTGGGGCTGCGGTGGAATATTGAAAACGGATCCTATTCGGAAGCCGGGACCGCCAGCCCCGGCACCGTGGGCCTTGGAGCCGAAGGGCGCTGGGATTACGACAGGCTCAAGGCGGCCCTTACCCTGGGACTGGGTTTTGAACAGCCCGACACCACAGGGCTGTACCGGGCAGCCGGGATGGAAGGAAATGAAATCGTCCTTTCCCTGCCGTCCGGGAATTCGTTTATATCCGAAGTCCCTGGAACGCCGCCCGGCTTTTCCACCGGAAACAGGGCGCCCCTTGTGTACCGCAGCTACCGGGAGACTTCAGTTATCGGGACTTCTTCGCTGACGGACATAGAATCCGGGGCAGGCATAGTTTCCGGCGAGAGCGGCCCCTACGCCGCTATGGACCGGAATTTTTCCACCCAGATACTGGCGGCTGAATTCGAACTGACCGGGGAAAACTACTGGACCGGCTTTGAAACCCCCCTGGGCCTTGACGGGGCCATCCTGGAACGGGCCAAGGAAATCGTAGTACCCTTCAGGCTGTACGGTTTTTCAGGCGCTACGGACAAACTGACCGTAACATTCCAGGCCGGTTCCCTTTCCGGTAAAGGTTCAGGGAACCCTGAAAACCCGGAACTCATCATGGAAAAGTCCCTCTTTATCGGTACCTCTAGCAGTGGGTCTGATATTTACGATACAAGCCCGCGGCTCATATCCTTCAGTCTTGATGATGAGGACCGCCGGAAGCTGCAAAATGCCGCGTATCTGAGGGTCCTCGTTTCCGCCCCAGGGCTTGGTTCCGGGGAAACTGTCAGCGGCAGGGTGCTGCTTGCGCCGCCTGTCGTAAAAGGCGCGGGGTTCAGGCCGGTACGGATCGACGGGGACCGGGTAGAGCCCGCAGAGGATTTGGGCACCAAACCGTCCGTAGCGGTCCGGGAACATACCGACACAAGCCTGGAAGCCAAATACGGCGATACGATAAGCCGCCTCCATTCAGGCGGCGGCAGACAGCGGGTCCTGGAATTACAATGGGAACATTTTGACGACCCTTCCCTGAATGGACCCGGCGCCGGCGCGGATAGCCGGCTTGGAACAGTCCCTCTTTCCAATTACCGCTCATTGCAGTTTTTTATGCGCCGGCCCAAGGCGCTGGATGATTCAGAGCAGGGAACACTGAATCAGGCCAAACTGCGTTTCTTCCTGGGCAGCGGGCCCCAGTCGCCGGGCAGGAGCCGGGAAACCGCCCTGGACGCGGTCGTTCCCCTTTCGGAATTTACCGCCGGTCCCGGGGAGTGGGTAAAGGTGGAAATCCGTTACCGTGGAGACAGCACAGGTGTTTTTATTGACAACGAAAAGGCAAAATCCGGGTCCCTGACATACCATCCCGAAGTCTGGGGCGCTCAAAGCCCGTCCGATCCTGCAGGGACCAAATCGGCTTATATCGCGTTTTTCATCATTCCCGGAGAACCGTCTTCCGGCCTACCTGACGGCTTGCCGGACGGCATAACGGCGTTCGACGAAGTGCTGCTGGAAGACGCCGTCCCTTCATACCGGCTGAACACCGGGGGCAGCGTTGAGTGGCGCATCCCCGGAACCGTAGCCGCCATACGCGGTACGCCTGTTGTCTCGGACATCCTTCTTCAAGCCGCTCTGGAATCAGGGGCCCAGGGGAATCCCTTTGATCAGGGCCCGGGGGTCTTCGGCATGAACGGCAGTTCGCGGGGCGAAGCTTCGGTTCTGGGAGCGCGGCTGTCCCTTCACTATTCCTATGCCCTTACTGCAGGGAACGAAGAATCAGGCGCGGGCCGGGAATTTTCCTGGAGAGCCGGGCACGGGGTTTCCCGGTCCTGGGGGCCTTTTTCGGTCAGCGAAACCTTTAACGACTCGCCTGGCGACAAGGCCATGGATCACCGTGTTTCCCTGGATTTCAGCAGCGTTTTCCGGTCCTCCCTTTCAGGCGAAGTGTCGTATCAGGACGAACGGCTCAGGCGCAAATGGAACGCCGGGATAGGAGTAAAGCCCCGGGAATCCCCCCTGAACATGTCGGTAGACGCAGGAGCGGAGTGGACAGGGAATTCAGACGGACCAGGGGAAAACCTTGAAAACTACGGCCTGGCCTGGATAGACAGTTGGGAACCCCTTGTTCCTGACTGGGGATTTGGCGCAAGCCGCAGGGACAGCAAAGGGAGTTTTATCACAGCCCTGGAAACCCTGCCCCTTGGCGCCCGGCTGACCCTTGAAGGCTCTGCAGGATTTATCGAAGCGAACAAAACCACCCAGGCAGTGTCCCTTGGCCGCCTGGATCTTCCCTGGGTCCCGGAATTCAGGAACAGGCAGTACCGTTTTCTCTTCAAAGGGGAACGGGAATTCAGGCGGAGCCTTTTTTATGAAAGCCGCGACTTCCGCGATGACGCTGCGCGCTACGGCGAGAGCGTCAAAGATTCCCTGCCCCTTATGTTTTCCCTGCCTTTCTATTCTTTAGGCGATCCTGTTCTGGGGGATAGTATGGTTAAAGCCAATTCCGGTTATACCTTCAGCGGATCTTCGGCTTCAGGATCGGACTACCGGGACCCTTCACTGGGATACAGCCGTTTTTCAGACCGATTTGAAACCTCCCTCCAGATGCCGGCGGATTACGGGCTTTCATCGTTTTTTATCCCTTCGCTCATTTCGGCGAGAATAGGCAGGACCCTGGAACAAAAGATGGACACCCCTCTGGACACCCTCAGCCTGGGCGGGGGATTGAGATTCCAGGCTGTGAATATGTTCGGCGCTTTCGGGGCCGCGCCGGTTTTCAGTTTTTATCAGAGTGATGAATTTTCCCATTCCGTCGAAGGGACCGCTTCGTTTCCAAAAGGTGAAAAAACTTCCTGGACAATCAGGGCGGACCAGGCGGCGAGCTTCCACGGTTTTGCCGGCTCAGAGCTCAGCCTGGACAACGCCTTCACGGTGAATTCCTCAAGCTCAGTTTCCCGGAAAGCCCGGTGGACAGAGAGCCTCAGCGTAAAGTGGACAGTCCCTGCGGAAAAAACCCTTTTGAGCTTTATTTACGAAGGCGTCATGGGTTTTGCAAACCGCCGGAATTCCTGGCTTACCCTTGCTGACATCGCGGGATCGGACTATGAAAAACTCAGAATCGAGACCCTGGAATTCAGCTATGAACACGATCCCGGCTCAGGCGCCAATGACAGCCTGACCAGGTTTTCAATCATACTGGGGCATGAATCGGTGGTACGGATTTCAGGGCGGCTTAATCTTTCGGTTTTTGCGAAACTTAACTGTTCCGAGGATTTAAGCACCCGGGTGTTATCATTCCTGGCTTCCCTCGGTACCAGCCTGAGCGTCACCTTCTGATTCCGCGGCCTCTGGGGTGTTGATCCTGTCCAGGGCTTTGCGTACGGCTTCCTTCCGGCTTTCGGTAATCCTGGCGTCCAGGAGCAGATCCTCCAGGACTTTCGTATCCTTAAAGCCCGCTTCCACCGCTGCGTTGAGTTCGGTTTCCCCTTCGCCGTTATCGGGATCAACTGTCATGATGAGCCGGGCTATGTCAAACCGGACGCCCGCCTTGGTCAGTTTCGGCGTGTCCTGGGCAAGCGCCGCAAGGCAGGCCCGGTACTGTTCCAGGGCCCTGGCGTAAAGGCTCAGGTTCTCAAGAACCCCGGCGTATTCGTACAGCGCCTGGGGGTTTGAGGCGGTATTGTTAACAGCCCATTTGGCGTAACTGTCCGCTGCTTCGGGCTTGTCCTGGGCCTTTTGGGCTCTTGCCAGAAGCAGGAGGGCTTCGTTGTTCTCTTCCAGGGCGTAGCTGTACCTGGCCAGGACTTCTTCGCAGTTTTGATATTTTTCAAGCGCATAGAGCACCAGGGCGTAGTTGTAGCCTTCATCGGAACTCTCGGGCACCAGCGCCAGGACCCGGTCGTAAAGCTTCTCCGCCTTGAGGAGGTCCCCGTTTTTGATCCTCGCGTAAGCGGCGCCTCTGAGGGCCATCACGTTATCAGCATCCCGATCCAGGATTTTTTCAAAATGCTCCGCGGCTTCCTGATACCGTCCGGTCTCGAACGCGATTCTCCCGAGGTTGTACTCCGAAGCCGCCATGGTTTTGTCCACAGACCTGGCCCGGTTGAGCCAGATTTCGGCTTCGGCGTATTTTCCTATCTCGTAATAGGCCATACCGATGGAAAAATATTCATCCGCCGAAACAGCCCCGCGGGAAAGGCAGGCTGCGTATAAAAGAGAAAAAAGAATGGCAAGCCCCGCGCCCAGGGCGGAGGCCCTAATGCTTCGTATCATTTCGTGATATTAAGGACCGTACCTTCGATTTCCCGGAGCTGCGCCCGGTAAAGCCTGGCGATATTTGAACCGTAGTCCGCCACAAGCTGTATGATGTTCCTGGGCTGCAGTTCCGCGTCTTTGCCGTTGATGCGGTCCCCTGCGTCGCCCAGGCCCGGCATGATATAGGCGTTCTCGTTCAGCACCGGGTCCATCCAGAGGGTGTAAACGCAGCAGTTTTCAAGAGCCCTGACCGCCCGCAGGGCCCCTTTGAGGGCAGCGATAACGTTGAAAAACTGTATGGACTTCGGCTTGACCCCTTCTCCCAGGAGGTACTTAACTACCGTAACCAGGCTGCCCCCTGTGGCGTTCATGGGATCAGCGAAGATAAGATCCTTGCCGTCAAGCTTTTTCAAATCGAAGTACGAACGATCGAGATCCAGAATATACTCCATGTCGTTTTCATGCTTCGTGTCATCCCGCCGGATCTTGAAAAGCGCGAAAGGCGTTACATAACCGTGGGAAGAATATTCCTGGATCTCTTTGGACATGATCATCGAAGGAAGAAGCGCCCCTCTGAGCATGACGCACATAACGGTGTTTTCGATTTTGGTGTCGATATTGGTGATCTTGTGGACCGCGTAATTTTGCACCGGTATGGTTACCGGGGTTTTGACTATAAGGTAATTCTTGTTGGCCCCCGGGGTTCCTCCGTAAGCCAGTTTGAACAGCATCTCGTAAGCCCTCTGGATATAATAGACAAATTCCTCGTTCTCTGTACGGAAATCCCTGAGCTTGGCGATAAGCCTGGAAGCTTCGGCATGGCTTTCCTGGGGGGTCACAAAGGAATAAACCTGGAGTCCCGGTTCGTTGAGGCAGATTTCCTGCATCATGGACCCCATGTCGTTAAACAGCCTGATGAGGTTTTCCTCTTCCCGCTTTTTTTCCCTTTCGAGCCTCGATGTGGAAAGGATTGAAAAACTGCTCAGAACTTCCCGGTAGACCCGGTCCATCCCGGCAATGGAATCCTTGTCCTTTTCGGTAAGATACCCGTCCAGGTCTTCGGCTTTAAGAATTACCTTATTCATAAGTACTTTGTATCAAATTTGTTCCTGCAATACAAGCAAGCCAGCCCTGCCCGGAGGGCCTGCTTTGAGTTAAGTTGGCCTGCTCGTTA
>JAITEW010000193.1 GCA_031281855.1 Treponema sp. | reverse complement strand
ATCTTTTCCAGATCGGCATGGGCGTCTTCGGGTAGTTTATTTTGCAGCTGTATTTCCGAAAGCCCCAGAATCGCATTAAGGGGAGTGCGGATCTCGTGGCTCATTGTAGCGAGGAACGCGCTTTTTGCCTTTGACGCCGCCTCCGCCGCTTCCTTAGCCCGCAGGGTCTCGGTAATGTCGTGAAAAAGCAACATGACCCCTTCGATCCTTCCCGACTCGTCCCGCATGGCGGTAGTATTGGTAATGTAGATCCGCAGTTCTCCGCTGCCGTCTATATCCAGCGTTTCTTCCGATTTTACCGTTCCCTGTTCTTCCATGGCCCGCCTGATGCAGGCTTCGGCGTGTTCCGAAAAAGCATCATTGTTGAAACGCCTGAAAATTTCGGAAAAATGCAGTCCGTTGACAAGGCCGAAATTCTGAATCCCCGCTATTTTAAGAAAGGTGTCCGTACAGTAGGCAAAGCGCTGCTCTCCGTCCAGCAGAATGATAATGTTGGAACTATTTTCCAACATCATATTCATGAATTTTTCTTGCTTGGTCTGTTCTTCCTTCAGCTTTGCGGCCAGCCCGTCCCGAATGGCAGATACTTTTTCAAAGCGCATCATCGTATTCTGCTGAACGGCAAGCTGGCGGGCGAGTTTTTTTAACTGGAGCTGCAAAGCGGCGTTTTCTTCTTTCAGCGACTGCTCTTCTTCGGTCATTACATCCTCTTACAGGTTTTACAAGTTACAAAGTATAAGATACGAAATCAGGTTACCATTACGAATTACAAAATACAGATGATAAGTGAATCGTTCTGCAGATGGTTTACCACCCTGCCGTCACCGAGCATGGAAGGGAATATCTCGCCCCCGGAATACACAAAATGGTAGGGTGTATTGTCCAGACATTCCTTTACTTTTTCATGTTCCGCCATGGGCTGCATGCCCAGACACCAGTTACGGCCCGCGCAGGAGTACATCAAAATTCCCCGACCCTTGGCCGCCGCCAATGCTTCCGTTACCTTGGACTCGCTGGAACTTATTACATCCTCAAAACCCATCGTAGCCAGGGCGATGGCTGAATTAACCGGGACGGCCCCGCAGAGGATCAAAGACCCGTCTCCCGTACCGCCGATACAGGCCCGGATCAATAGAGAGCCGTCTTCCAGGTAAATGATAAAGGGCATGGCCTGCAGACCCGATACGTCGCCGCCTTTGACAATGCCTATGGACTCAAGGTAGCTTACGGCGGATATGTTGTTTATCGTTTGCAGAATGTTGCGGTTTACCCCCGTTATTACCGCCTTTTGCCTGAGAATGTTTTCCTCATTGACGGAAACACTTAAAAATTCAGGAGCCGCGTCTCCCACAACGGCAACCAGCGCCATGGACGCCAGGTAGGATTCACCGTTGTAAAACGTATAGCTCCTGCTGTAATCCGGTTCGTTGGAGATAGCCAGGGTGCCGAAGGCGGGGATACCACCGGAGAGGGCGTCAAGTTTTTCGATAAACTCATCGCCCCCCACATTGAGCAAAAAGGGAATAAAGGGCATCAGCATGGCGGGTTTTTCGCTTAAGCCCGCGGTGATCCTGTTGTAGAGTTCCGTGAGGGGAGCGTCAACGGAATCGGTAATAGGCGCGGAAACACCGCTTACAAATCGCAGGTCCTCGCTGGTCAGCACCGTGAGCGAAAGCCCCGTCTGGCTCAACCCCGCGGATGACGAGGCACTTATCGTCGTCGATCCCAGCGTATCAAAGGGAAGTTTTTCCGAAACGGCCTTGACGACCCCGCTGTCAACAAAATCGCTGTAACAATGTACGATCCCCAATGAATTGGTCAAACAGTTATGGTCCGGATCCAGCCGGCCCAGCAACTCCGATACCGCCAGATCCACATCGTCAATCTCTTCGGTAAAAGCGGTAAGCATTTTAATCATTTCCGTTTCCTCCTGTGTTTTGCCGCGCCCGTTCGGCGCTTTTTTTTGCCTCCACAGCCAGTTCCTCGTGTATGGCCTCAAAGGCGTCTACCACCCGTCCGTCAAAGTTTTTATTTTTTCCGTCTGTTATAATACGGCAGGCTTCAACATGTTTCATCCCCCGGCGGTACACCCGGTTGTCCACCAGGGCGTCGTATACATCGGCCACCGCCATAATGCGTCCACAGAGGGGGATCTCGTCTCCTGTAAGGCCACGGGGGTATCCCTTGCCGTCGACCCGTTCGTGATGGGAGGCGGCGATCATCCTGGCGTAGTGCAGATACTGCTGGGTCGGAGTACGGGTCAGCATATTTTTAAGGATCTCTTCTCCGATAACGGTATGCTGCTTCATAATGGTGAACTCATCGTCGTCCAGTCTGTCGGGCTTGAGGAGGACCCGGTCGCTTATGGCGATTTTTCCGATGTCGTGGAACGGCGCCGCCCTGACCATCATATCCAGGTCGGTAGAGGTAAGCTCCTCGGCAAAAAATCCCATGTCCATGAGCTTGCGGCCCAGCATCCCCACGTATTTGCTGGTTCGGGCCACGTGTTCGCCGGTATTCTCGTCCCGGCACTCGATAAGCTCGGCAAAGGCCAGGGCGACGCTGTCCGACATCTTTGCTACGGTATGTTCAAGATGGGACTGGTAAGAAGCAAAGCGCAGGTGCAGTTCTATACGGTGCAGCAGAATGCTTTTCTCCACCGGCTTGGTAATAAAGTCCCTGGCCCCCGACTGGAGCCCCCGGACTTCGGTTTCGGTATCGTGGTTGCCGGTGAGAAAGATAACCGGAATACTTCCCAGGTAGTGGTTCAACCTGAGCCGTTTCAGGGTTTCAAAACCGTCCATATCCGGCATTTCAATGTCAAGGAGGATAAGATCCGGCTTTTCCTGCATGCAGATCTGCAGGGCAAGGGCGCCGGACTTGGCAAGAGAAATATCGTAGCTTTCCCCAAGCTGTGCGCCTATCTGCTTGAGACTCGACAGGTTATCGTCGACTACGAGTATTTTTGGGATGGCTTTATCGTTATCCATGGCGAAGACCCCTTCCCTGGATCTTCACAAGGGGTTCCACGGATACCCTAAGGCAGGCAAATTGATCCACAACCTCT
>JAITEW010000195.1 GCA_031281855.1 Treponema sp. | reverse complement strand
CCCACCCCCCCCCCCCCCCCCCCCCCCCCCCCCCCCCCCCCCCCCCCCCCCCCCCCCCCCCCCCCCCCCACCCAGAAAACACTACCACACACAAACTAAAGGAGGCAAAGAAGACGTTTTCGGGATGAACAGCGCCGAAAAAAGAGCAGCAGGCAGCGTACATGCCGGAACCTCCTTGTTATAGATTCACATTCTTCGATATATCAATATGAGTATATCCCGGTTTACCTAAAACGCGCAAGAGGCTAATGCCTCTTCCCCCTGCGAATAAAAGCGTCGCCTGCGGCGTGAGGAGGCCCCCGGGAGGCTTACGGTGTCATACTAGTAAAGGCGACGCCGGGGCGTCCGTAAAGAAAGGCGACACCCGTCTGGCCTCCCGGGGGCTTCCTCACGCCGCAGGCGGCGGGTTTTATTTTAGTATCACCTCGGTCCGTCCGAAGCCCCCAAGCTCGGGGCGGGAAAAGTAGTAATCCGCCACGGCTTTTTCATTCCCAAGGTAATCGTGGACCCCTTTTTGGAGTATGCCGTCGCCTTTGCCGTGAACCACGGCGAATTCGCGTATGCCCGAAAGGACCGCCGCGTCAATCTGCTGCCGCAGGGCTTCCAGGGCTTCTTCGAACCGCATACCCCGGAGGTTCAGTTCCAGTTGAACCGGCGCCGAAGGGGCAAGATCCGCCTGGGAAATAAGGGGTTTTCTTTCCTCTTTAACCGGGTACACAGGGATAAGATCCTTTTCAGGGAAGCTCATTTTGAGGGACCCGATTTCCACTATCCACGAGCCTTTTTTGCCGGACCGCAGTACCCGGCCCCGGCGCCGTGACTCGCCTGCAAGAACCTCCGTTCCCGCTTCAAGGACAAGCGGGCCCTTTCCCTGCCCAATGCCGGGGCCCCTGTCCGTAACAGCTTCCATGCTGCGGCGCTCTTCTGCCAGGCTCTCTTCTTCCCGCTCAAGTTCGGCGTTTTCCGCTTGTACCGAATTTTCCAGGTCCGAAAGGAACTCTTTGACTTTCAGGGTTTTTTCCCTCGTAAGCTCCCCTTCTTTGACTTCCCTGACCAGGTTTTCAAGCTGCTTCCTGCTTTCCTCAAGGAGCCTGCGGAGGTTTCCGGCCCCTTCTGTTTTAAGATACAGCTCTTTCTGCCTGAGTCTGAGTTCCTTGAGATCCGTTTTCCGGCGTTCCTCAAGGAGCCTCCGGGTTTCGGCCCTGCCGGCTTCCGCGGCGGCGTCAAGTTCCCGGCGCTTTTCCTTGAGGCCCGCAATCAGGGCGCTTACATCGGTCTGTTCCTCAGCAAGGTAGGTCCGGGCCCTGGCGATAATGTCCCCGGGCAGGCCGTTCCTGGCCGCAATATCCACGGCCCGGCTTTCCCCGGGTATGCCCATAACAATGCGGAACGTAGGGGACAGGGTCCGGCTGTCAAATTCCATAGAGGCGTTTTCCACATTTTCGCGGGTATAGCCGTAATTTTTGAGGATTCCGTGGTGGGTAGTGATGATGAGGCGGGTCTTCTTTTCAATAAGATAATCCAGAATGGCCATCGCAATGGCGCTCCCTTCTTCGGGGTCCGTACCCGAGCCTAGTTCGTCCAGGAGTACCAGGGATTTTTCCCCTGCCTTGCCGGCGATATCCGCGATATTGGTCATGTGCGACGAGAAGGTAGAAAGGGACTGGCTTATGGACTGCTCGTCTCCAATGTCGGCGTAGATCCCGTCGAAAACCGGGATACAGGTTCCTTCCTCAGCAGGAAGCGGGAGGCCGAACTGGTTCATCATGGCCAAAAGGCCCGCTGTTTTAAGGGCCACGGTTTTGCCCCCTGTGTTGGGGCCTGTGATGATGACGGTACGGGTAAGGCCGTCCATAGTGAAATCCAGGGGTATGGCCCCGGAACCCAGCAGGGGATGCCGGGCTTTTTTTAAGACCAGCGATCTCTCAGCGTCCTCCTGGGCGAAACAGCCTTTGGTCTCAAAACCGTACCGGGCCCGGGCTCTGAGGGTTTCAAGGTACACGATCCCTGAATGAAAAGCCCCAAGAGTTTCCCTGCATGCAGCAATCCGTCCGGTCAACTCCCTTAGAACCCGCCGGATCTCAGCGTCAAGGCGCCTGTTCTCGATAAGAAGCTCGTTGTTCTTTTCCACTACCTCCTCGGGCTCGATAAAAACCGTCTGCCCTGTAGCGGAGACTTCGTGGACTATGCCCCTGACGCGGCTCCGGAAGTTGGCTTTTACCGCCAGAACCATGCGGCCGTCGCGCTGCGACGGGATGCCTGACTGGAGCATGCGCCGGGTTTCGTCGTTAGCGGCGTACCGGGCCCCGGCGTTTTCCAGATCCTTCGTAAGGGTTTGTATGCGCCGCCGTATCTCCCGGAATTCGCTCAGATCCCTAAGATTCCCGTCCTTGTCCAGAACCCGGAAAATCCCGGCTGCAAGATCCTGGCAGTCAGGCAGGGCTTCTGCTTCTGTTAGTTTGTTTTCTCCTTTCGAAAGCCATTTTTTCAGTTCCTCCCCGCGTTCGATAAAAACGCCCAGGGCATAGGCTTCGTCGATTTCCAGGACCGCCCCTTCTACACCGAGCTTGGGAAGAAGGGCGCCAATGTCCGGAAGGCTGTCCCGCTTTTCCCCCTCACCGGTATTCATACGATCCAGGATCGCTGATACAAGGCCCTTGAGGTACAGGACTTCCTGTCCGTCCCTTTTCGGCTCTTCCGCAAGGATACGGGAAGCCGCTTCGCCGCTCAAAGCGCAGGCCGCAACTCTGCCGCGGATTGCGTCAAATTCCAGAAGTTTTACGGTTTTTTCATTCATAGCTTTTATTCATAGCTCTTGTTGGCCATAGTGCTAGTCATAATCCGGATACCTTGCGGCGCCGGCCATTTCGTCCCGGATACGGAGAAAGCTTTCGTACCGCTCCTCGTGGATCACCCCGGCGTGAACGGCTTCCATGATCTTGCAGCCCGGTTCGGTCTCGTGGGAACACGAAAGACCGAAACTGCACTTTCCTGCCAGAGGGGCGAATTCCTTCATGTAAAAGATCACGTCCTCCTCCGGGACCCGCTCAGGGACGAAGCGCCTGATCCCGGGGGTGTCGATTATCATGGCCTCGTCGCCCAGACCGTCTGAAGTCTCAGGGACATCCAGGAGTTCCGACAGTGTGGTAGTGTGGTTCCCTCTGTCGTATTTTTCATTTACCTTCCCGGTCCTGATTTCCAGATCCGGGATCAGGGCCTTGACCAGGCTCGACTTCCCTACGCCCGACTGGCCGGTAAGGACCGCCAGTTTTCCGGATATGAACGAACGGAATTCTTCCATCCCCTGGCCGGTAAGGGCAGAAAGGCGGAAGACCGGATAACCGATGCGGCGGAAATCCTCAAGCCGTTCTTCGGTATCAAGATCCCCGTCTGCGATATCGGACTTGTTGCAGATCAGCGCGGCCGGAACGCCTGAGTAACAGGCCTGGAACAGGACGCGGTCCAAAAACCTGGGCCTGAAAGGGGGCGACACAGGGGTGGTAACGCACAGGACCAGATCCACATTTGCGGCCAGAAGCTGGGGGGCCTGGCCCTTCTGGTTGAACCGGGCAAAGGCGTTCCGCCTCGTAACAAGGCCCGTGATGAGTTCCCCGTCTGTTTCCACTATGTCTCCGGGCGCAAGGGGGTTGTAATAGCCTTCCGCCTCTTTGAGTATCTTTCCCTTGATCCTGCACGCCCATTTTTCGCTGCCGCTCCGGAGGGTAAAAACATTCCTGGAACCCCGTAGTACCATTCCCTGCATCATATCCTTCCAAGAGAAAAGCCGAAGAAATCAGCCAGAAGGGTCCAGTAAGGTTCCAGAGGCGCTTCCCCGGAAACCGCAAGAACCGGAGGGGCCCTGTTCCCGCAGCGGGAGCGGAGCTTCCCGCCTTCTGCGTCCAGGAACGACTCTACCCGCCGGGACACGCCTTCGAGGGAATCGTAAACCCCCATGGTTTCTCCTGCCGCTGTCTTGAATTCCTCCAGAAGGAGGAGAAAGTGGGTACAGCCCAAGACCACGGCGTCGGCGCCGGCTTCCCTGAACTTTTCCACCCAGGGCTTTACCGCCAGAAGCCGTTCGGTAGAATCAGCCAGGGCGAAACGGCGTTCGACGAATTCCACCAGGGAAGGCGCGGCGATCCCGGTTATTTCACAGTCCGGCCCGTACCGGGCTGCAAGTTCGGCGATATAGGGATCTTCTATGGTACGTTCGGTTCCCAGCACCCCTACACGGCGTGTCAGGCTGGCCTGGACCGCAGGCTTTACCGCCGGGACTGTCCCGACAATGGGCAGGCGCGGGAACTGTTCCCGCAACGCCTTGAGTGCTGAGACAGAAGCGGTATTACAGGCAAGGGCCAGGATCTTGGGGTTGTAGCGGTCTATCAGTTTTTCAGTCAAAACAGAAAGCAGTTCAATCAATGCCTCCCGGGGTTTGGGGCCGTAAGGGAAATGGGCCCGGTCCGCAGCGCAGATCAGGGTTTCGTCCTTGTTGGCGTTATGGAAAAAAACGCCGTAAGGGAGGCTTCCGATTCCGGAATCCATGAAGAGCACGGGCCTTGCGTCCATATCACTTAAAATCATTTAAAGAGACTGTCAAAAGCGGCCTTTGCGGAAACGGCGGAATCCCGGGATTTTTTGCCCTCTGAAGCTTCGCGGAATTTCGGGTTCAGGGAAAACCAGTCGCAGAAATTAGCCCGCTCCTGGTCTGCTGGCGCTTCGGCCTGGGACTCGGCGCAGTCCTTTGGGGAACCGGCAAGAACATGGCGGCAGTTTTTGCAAGAACGGAGATCTTTCCCGCACTCAGGGCAGACGAGGGAACGGCCTATGGGTTCGGCGTCTTTAACAGGAGATCCGCAGTACCAGCACATACTTTATCTTACTATCAAAAGCCCGGCCTACTCAATATGAGCGTTATATACTATAATAGCCTTATGTTTGTCCTAACATCCTGCGCCGCGGGCTGCGGCAGGCCCGCTGTCAGCGGTTCAACCCTCTGCGCCGTCCATCTGGCGAACCCGGAAGCCGAAGTCCGCAGAATTGGGAATTATATAACACACCAGAAAACCGTCAAAGATCTCAACGCCCAGGGGCTCGTGTTTGAAAATTTCGACTTTTCCCATTGCCAGTTTTACGGCTGCAATTTCAACGGCGCGAGTTTTTCAGCCTGCCTTTTTAACGGCGCGGTGATGCGGATGAGCTTCTTCGATTTTTCTTCCCTTCTTTCCTGCGATTTTTCCAAAACAGATCTCCAGTTCCTGTCTTTCGCGGGATCTGCCATAAAAAACTGCACCTTCGAAGGATCGGAACTGGTTCATATCAACTACGGCGGAACCGTCATAAGCGGCACGGTATTCGACAACTCCAACCTGTACAACAGCCGTTTTATCGAAGCCGATCTTTCAGACACAGGTCTTAACAACTGCAACCTCAAGCGCGCGAATTTTATCAAAGCCAAACTGGAAGGCGTTTCCTTTAAGGCTTCCAACTCAGGAGAGGCGGTTTTTGAGATGGAGGAAATGGATTGAAACTGTATTTTCACTACTGTACCTTCGGTTTCAGCAATTCCTATATTCTTGGCAGCGATGACGGAGCGGAGATCAAAGAGGCCCTTATTATCGATCCCGGCAATATGGATGAAACTACCCTCAGGTACATCGAGGATAACGAGTATAACCTGCGGGGGGTGCTCATCACCCATGATCACCTGAACCACGTGCACGGGCTCAAGACCCTGATGCGGATTTACAAGACAGAGATTTACGGGATAAACCCGGTTATCAGGGAGCACCGGACCGTCCTGGTCAGGGACGGGGATATTTTCAGTACCGGTTCTTTCAGGGTCGAAGTCATCTCGGTTCCGGGCCACTCGGCTGATTCGGCGGTTTTTAAAATCGGGCATCTTCTCTTTTCGGGCGATGTCCTGAGCGCCGGGCTTGTGGGCCGCACCGCCAGCGCCTACGGGCTGGCCAACCAGATGACCGCCCTGCGGAGCAAGATCCTGTCCCTTCCGGGGAATTATACGGTGCTTCCCGGCCACGGCCCGCCTACGTCCCTTGACGCCGAACGCCTCTTTAACGCCGGGGTCAACAGCTTTGAGGACTTCAAAGCCCGGCGCCCCAGGTTCAGCGTTAGTATTTAAGGCCGCTTAATCCCTGAAAACCGAAACCGTGCTTACCCTGCCTGCCGCAAGGCCCCAGCGCCGGTTGACATAGGCCGAGAACGCTTCGGCTTCGATGGCAAAAGCGGCGCTTATTTCGGGCCAGGAACTGTTTCCTTCTGCGGAGAGTTCTTCCGTTTCAGGCAGCGCGGCCCTGCGCCAGGCGGAAACAGCGAGCATCTGGCCTGGCAGGTGTTCGCCGAAGTACCTGCCTGCCTGGGATACAGGCTGCTGGAGCACATAGGCCATGAACTCGTTTACCAGCAGTTCCGTATCCGTAACATCGTAGGCCTGGAAATCAAAATAAGAACGGATAAAACGCCGGGCCGCGTCAGGGAGGCTGTTCCACCTGCGGCGGCTGAATTCGCGGAAATCGCTGTCAATAAAAAAGAGGCCGTGAAAACCTTCGTGGGCCATAAAACGTGAGCGGAGACTCCTGTCGGACTGCCGGGAAACAGAGATGACAGCCCCTTCTCCGCTTGTAATGGTTTCGCCTTCCCGCCGCAGTATGCCTGTTTGGAACAGGATGGCTTCGAGTTCCCGTTCTTCCCTGAGAAGCGGGAAATTGTTTTTCCTGGCAGCTTCAAAAAAATCCGCCAGAGACGCCGCCCGGTAATCGTGGGCGTTCCAGCCGTGAAGCGCGGCGATTTCCTCGTCCCCCGCAAGACGGCCCCGGAACCCTTTTTTTTCCACAAAAAAGGCGAGACGCTTGAGGTAGCGGTCCTGAACAGCGTAGTCCGCCATGTCAAAGATGAGGATTGAATCAAAGCCTTCCCAGCGGAAAATTTCAAACCCGGGATTGCGCCAAGCCTCCTGCGGCCATGCCAGGATCATTCCGGGATCAGCGGGAATGGGCTCCGGGAAAGGGCGGTCCCCGGAAGCGGCGAGCCTGACCTCCTGCAGAGGGGACCCGGCGCTTACGGTAACGGGGAAAGATCCTGCTGAAAAAAAACCCTCCGGAACAAGGAAGTTCCCCCCTTTTCCTGAACTCTCTATCCTGACAGAACCCTTCCCCTCGCCTGCTTCCGCCTTGATGCTTCCTCCCTGGGTCCTGATGCGGAGTTCCCCGGCTTTACGGAATTCTTCGGCAGGATCAATAACCAGGCCCGAATCCCGGAGGAAGACAAAGGGGCTAACGCTGAAGGGAAAGCCTGGGCTGCCGGAAAAACCGTACCAGCGCCCGGCCAGGGCCATACCCCGGATCTGCATCTGCTGCGGCGCCTGGCCGGCCTTTGCCGGGCCCGGATCTTTGGGAACAAAACTTATGCTGATCCTGTCGAGTTTCCCTTCAGGGACAGGGACGGCATAGCGGAAGCTTTCCGGAAAGTCCCGGATACCCAGGAAGCTGAGATTCCCGGGCAGCTCCCAGGAAAGATCTCCCAGCTTCAGGACCAGCGCGCCAGGAACGTCCTTTTCAGGACCCGAAAGGTTCAGCGTGTAATCAAGCTCGAAAGAAAGATCCCCTCTGATCTCCGGGGGCGTTTCAAAAACATATTCCAGTTTGGCTTCCCCCGAAAAGGGAAGAACCCCGGCGGCGGCGTTTTTTGAAAGGCCGTACAGGACCGGGGCGTTATCGGCGTAAAAAGCGAAAGCCGCAGCTTGTTTATAAGAGCACGAAACAAAACCGCAACACATAAAAGCCGGGATCAGCCACTGGAACTTCACAACGCCACAATCCCTCTGGCGATGAGCTGGGCAAGGCTGAATTTCCGTTCCATGGTTATAGCGGGATCTGAATGGAGAAAATTCTCAAACATGCCTTTGAACGATTCAGGCAGGACCCGTAGATTAAGAGTCTGCGTGTAATAAGCCCTGTGGGAAGGCTCGAAGCATCGGTTGATACAGAACAGGGTAAGGCAGGCGCTTTTGATAAACCCCGCTGCGGTGATAAGAGAATAAAAATCATCGCCCTGGATAACAGCGGCTCCCAGATCGCTCAGGAAATGTTCCATTTTTGACTGATGTGCGCTCCTCATGATTTGCCAGAACCTGTCGCTCAGATTGTCCAGCTTTCCGCGCAGTCCCAGGATCCAGCCGTTCCTGTCGTAGAGGATCTCCCCTCCGGCAAGACGGTAAAAACCGTAGGTGCCTGAATCCTTGATAAACCAGAGCATATCCAGCCTGCTGTCCGCTATGTCCACCAGCTCTTCTATCATGTCCAGGGATTTAAATTCCAGCCGTACCGGGATGTCCCCGATAAGAAAACGATCCTTGGTCTGTCTGACGGGTTTTTCGGAAGTTCCTGCCTGGTTCCCCTGATCGGTTTCAAAAGCCGCCACATCATCACCGTAAAGCCGGTTCCTTTCTTCGGCTCCCGGAATGGAACCGTTATAATAAATATCCAGAATAAGGGCAAAATAGGGATCCAGCGTGTCCGGCAGGGCCGCCTCGTTAAGGGCGATACATTCCACCCCGGGCCATTGGGAAATAATTGCCGTAAAACGATCGCAGAGCAGTTTAGTTTTGAATTTCATCAGTTTTCCTTGGGGCGCTCTTAAACACCCGCGCATTTCTAAGTATAGTATATCCTGTATACCATGGAAAGGTAATTTTGAAAACTCATTACCCTGGGTTCGTCCGTTTCATAATCCTCATTCCCCATAGAGATACGGATCCGTTAATGGAAGAATACCGCAGGAAGCTTTTTTCAGCCGGTATGGCCGGGGCCTATTCATTCCCCGCTGCGGCTCCTTTGGCGGAAGTTTCCCGGCCCTACAGCGAAGAGGAGCTTAAAGCCCTGGCCCGGGACCTGCGGGAACTCAGCGTTCTGGACTGCCGGGACGGCAAGTTCCATACAGCCGGTACAGGCCGGGTCCCGTGGGATCATGCCGGGAGCCCGGATATCTTCGGCCTCAAGCTGGAGTTTACGGCACGCGGGCATCAGGCGGATACCGCCTTCTCGGCGGCTTCACTCCGGGGCCTGCGGAACGCCAAGGTCAGGTTTGTGTTTTCTGAGTGCATCCTCTGCGCCGGCCTTGGACCAGGAAGCGGGGACCTCCCTGAAGCGCCTTGTTTCTCGTTCAGAGCAGCGAAACTGGCTAATCTCGCCGTCAGGCCTCTTGATTCAGGAGAGGGGGGGTATTCCTTTGAATGGAAAACCGGGACCCCGGTCTGGCTTCCGGGGTATAAAAAAGCGAAAAGGAAGGACTTCTGAATGGCTGAACCTGAAAATTCAAATCCCGGGGCCTGTTACAACATAAAGGGGGATCGGATTTCCCTCTTTATCAAAGCGGTTCCGGGATCTTCAAAATCCGCTTTTGGGGAAATCCAGGAAGGCCGCATTAAGGTAAAAATCGCAGCAGCCCCTGAGGACGGCAGGGCCAACGGGGAACTCCGGGCTTTTCTGGCTAAAACCCTGGATGTTCCCAAAAAAGATGTCGTCCTTGCAGAAGGCGAAAAGTCCCGGTTCAAAACGGTAACTCTCCCTCTTGCTGCAAAGGAAAGTCTTGAAGTATGCTTAAAAACACACAGCGAGGTATAAAGATGGCTGACCGGATCATGATGAAAAACCCTATAGCGGAAATCGACGGCGATGAAATGACAAGGGTGCTCTGGGCGCTGGTGAAGGAAAAACTCCTGCTCCCTTTCGTGGATCTCAAAACCGAATATTACGACCTGGGTCTTAAAAACCGGGACGACACGGACGACGCGGTAACTTCCGAATCCGCAAAAGCCATACAGCGCCTGGGCGTTGGGGTTAAATGCGCCACTATCACCAGTAACGCGGCTCGGCAGAAGGAGCACAGCCTCAGGCATCTCCACCCCAGCTCTAATGCTACCATCAGGGCTATACTGGACGGTACGGTGTTCCGCAAGCCCATACAGGTTTCCTGTATCAAGCCCTCGGTATCAACCTGGAAAAAGCCCATTGTTATCGGACGCCACGCATACGGCGATGTGTATAAAAACACCGAAATGTTCATACCCGGTCCCGGCAGGGTGGAGCTGGTTTATACCGCCCAGGATGGAACGGAAAAACGGGCCGTTGTAGCGGACATGAAAGGGTCCGGCGTGGTCCAGGGCATGCACAACCTGGACGAATCTATCAGGAGTTTCGCCCGCTCCTGTTTCCTCTACGCTATAGGCGAAAAACTCCCGGTCTGGTTCGCTTCGAAGGATACGATTTCCAAAACTTACGACGGCCGTTTCAAGGAGCTTTTTAACCAGGTCTATGAAACGGAATTCAAGGAACAGTGCGAAGGCGCCGGGGTGACCTACTTCTATACCCTTATTGACGACGCAGTGGCCCGGGTGGTCAAGAGTGAAGGCGGCTTCCTCTGGGCCTGCAAGAACTACGACGGCGACGTGATGAGCGACATGATCGCCAGCGCCGCCGGGAGCCTGGCTATGATGACCAGCGTCCTCGTATCCCCTTCAGGGGCTGTGGAATACGAAGCGGCGCACGGTACGGTACAGCAGCACTACTACCGCTGGCAGAAGGGCGAAAAAACCAGCACCAACCCTACGGCCCTCATCTTCGCCTGGTCAGGGGCCCTGGCTAAACGGGCCGAACTGGATAACACTCCGGCGCTGGCGTCCTTCGCTGCAAGTCTGGAAAAGGCCACGCTTACTGCCATAGAAGAAGGGGACATGACCGGCGATCTTCTCCGCCTGGCGGACCCCAAGCCTCCAAGGGCGCTGGATTCCTGGGAATTCACGGACGCCATAGCGAAGAGGCTTAGGGAGTACATTTGAAAACGCCGGTTGTGTTTCCGGAGTTTCCCTTTAACGGATCATGAATTGCGTCGCGGCATAAAGAACCGGCATAGGGAGGATGAATATCAGGGCTGTGCGCAGGTAATGCACCGGGATTTCGCATTTTTGCTCAAGCCGGTACTGGAGGTAGAGGATATAAACGAGCCACAGCACCATAAGGAGAATCACGCTAACAGCGTTCACCAGGGAACCGGAAAGCTGGAGTTCCGTAGCATTCAAGACCCTGTAGATCGACATTATCAGAGTGCGGATGTTAAGGGCCAGGAGAAAAGAGAAGATCCCGGCTGCAAGAAGAAGCCCATACGTCAGAATCAGTTTTTTCATTTATTTGTTCTTGTCCCCGGCAAGTGTTTTGGCGTACGTTCCGGGGCCTGTTATAAAGCCGTCAACCACAGCGGGGTATTCCCGGCGGAACAGTTCGAGCCGCTCCACGTCAGCCTCCCGTTCCGCCTCAGACGCCACTACGCTCGTGCTCTTCATAAACGCGATTAAATCCATCAGCCTCTTGTCCGCGTACCGTTTGTGTTTCAACACAGCGGCTTCCTTTTCCCTTTCGGTCCTGCATCTCGAAAGCCTCCCGGCCAGCTTCAGGCCCCACTCAGGCGGAGCCGCCCCTGAAACAACGAAATCGACCTGCTTCCGGATGTCGCCGTATATCTTAGCAAACATGAACCGCGAATACCAGACCATCAGGAGGACGCAGAGGGTAAAAACAACTACCGCTCCCAGAAAATACGCCAGCACCTTACGCCTCTCCGCTTCTCAGATCCAGTTCCCCGGCACGGTGGCACGCCACGAGCCTCCCGTTGCCGAAATCCTGGAACCCAGGCTGCTCCTTCCGGCACCGCTCCCCGCAATACCG
>JAITEW010000103.1 GCA_031281855.1 Treponema sp. | reverse complement strand
CCCGAGATTTTCGGTGTGGTGGGCCTGCCTTTCCTCAACTACGAAAAGACCCTGGCCCCTACCCTGGTACATACCCTGATCCAATACCATGGTGAATAAGTTCGTCTTGTGGACGGATTCGTTTCGGAGGGACCGCTGCCGTACCTTATGGCAGTGTGCGGCCATACGCCCTCATTGACAGCTTTTGTGTTTCGTGCTAGGTTTTGTATACATTCCCCGGTTGTGTAATGGTAGCACGGCAGACTCTGGATCTGTTTGTGGGGGTTCGAATCCTCCCTGGGGAAATCGCAAAGCTGAAAGATTTTTTCGGCCCCTTCGTCTATCGGTTAGGACATGAGATTCTCAATCTTAAAAGAGGAGTTCGATTCTCCTAGGGGCTAAAAAAGAGTTGAAACCTATGCCCGTTGACCTTGTTTCAAGGCTGGACGTATAGTTTATAGTGTATGTCCGATTCAGATACCCTCGAACGATTAGCCACTCGTCTGAGCCTGGAAGAACGGCATGAATTTCTTGAGAAGCTTAAAGCCCAGTCCAGTATGTCTGTTGAACCCCTCTACACTGCCGGGGTTGAAGAAAAAGATGGGGACTCCGGTCTTGAGGGGCAATATGCCCGTTTGCCCTGGTATTACCGCCTCCTCTTCTTTATTTTGAGTTTTTTCAAAAACAAGCTGCCAAAAGAACTGTTTCAGGAGGGCCGGATTGGAAAGCTGGGCCGGGAGATCACCGCCGGGTATCCCCGGCTGTTCGATAACCAGCGGAACCAACTGCTTAGCGGGTTCTATGATCTGCTTGAGAGCCTGAAAACGGATGTCCGATTTTTCTTCGATGCCCTGGATGTAAGCGTTAACAAGGACAGGGGAAGTTTTTACGCCTTTCTCGGTTCCCTGGAGATGCAGGATATCCACCGCCGCCTGGAAATCGAAACCGCCCCCGGATACGTGGAGCAAAAGAACCCCCGGAAGTCAGCTGCCGAGACCCGCCAGCTTACCTTCCACACCATGGAAGAGATCTTTGCCGGTATAAGCGAGGATCAGCGGCGTGTTATGTACTTTAACGCCCGGTCTCTGTTTTGCCTTAAAGAACTGGCCTCTTTTCTGTACGACCGGGTGCTTGGGGCCTTTGGAACCGATCCCCAGAGGAAAGAAATGGCCTGCTCTATTTTTGTGGTCAAGGACATGCTGGGGACCCTGAACAATATCCTCTTTTCCCTGCGTTCTCCTCCCAACTTAACCCTGCTGGAATCACTTTTCATTTTTATCCTCCAGGAAAGATCCGCCGGACCGGATTTCGATATGGATAAAGAAATCAAGAGCCTTCTTGGCCGCGCGGAAAACTCCCTGGAGACCGTCCGGACCTTCAACAGACAGGTTCCCCTGATCCCGCTGCTCCGTTACGCCAACCGGGATATAAGTCTCTGCCCCAAGGCTATATCAGGCGGGGAGGATTGGTTTGCCGTTTACCGGGACTACTGGCGGCATCATATTGAGGAACAGTTTGCCGCGTATAACCAGTGCAAGCGCCGGGAGGAGATACTTAAGCTTTTCGATCAGTTTTTCGGGGGTAAAGAACTTTTGATTCTGAAAAATGTCCTATCCGAAACCAACCCCGATGGGGTGCCGGTGCCTGGTGTCTTCATCCTTTCTTTCCTGCTTACCTTCCACGAGGCGGTCTTTATGACCGATATTAACCCTGTCTTGCGGCCTATCCTGACGGACGGTGTTTTTTTTAAGCGGGAGAACTACATCGAGTTTAGTGAGGCTTACAATAATCTTTACAAGCTTGGGGGGGATATAAAAAATTTAGACGCCAAGCTGGATCCTGAAGGGGAGTATGGGAAACGTTACGCCCTGGCAAAGCAGGATATGTCGTCCCTCCCGGTGAAACGGCGGAGGATCCAGATGGCGCTGGACGACGCCTCCGGGGAACTTGGGCAGATCCTTAACCGGGCCAGGGAGGCCATGCAACTCTTTCTCTCCCTGCTTGCCGGAATTGTGAGAAGGGAGCCGGAAGGCAAATACGATTCCCTGTCCAACCTTGAGGATGTCGAAGCCCAAACGCCGGGTTTTATGAACCGGCTTGTTTCGGTAATTCAACGGTTTCACGATACCCTTGATCTGCTTGCCAATATCGAATTGATGGAAAATACCGGCCCAAAGTAGCTTGTTCGCTTGCAAAAGGCTGTTTATGAAAAAGAAGGATGGGATATGCAGGATTTTAAGAAACCCTGGAAAACACGGATTGCCCGCGCGTTAACCACTCTGCTGAAAGACGCGGGGATACCCGGAACTGTTGAGCCCGATCAGGTTATCGCGGAGCTTCCCCCCAGGCCGGAGCTGGGGGATCTGGGTTTTCCCATGTTCGCTTACGCGAAAACGCTGCGCAAGGCCCCGCCCCAGATTGCCGCCCTCCTGGTCTCCGCCCTGGCCGCGGATGGCGCGGAGGAAGGGGGAGAAGCGGGAGGCGGCTTTGCCGCGGAAGGCCCCTATGTAAATGTCCGGCTTAACCGGGGAATTGTCGCCGGGGAGCTGCTTGCCGCGATTCTCCGGGACGGGCCGGATTTTGATTTCGGCAGGCCCGGAACCCTTGTGGGAAGCCGGATCATGGTGGAATTTTCAAGTCCCAACACCAATAAGCCCCTCCACCTGGGACATTTGCGTAACGATGTCCTGGGGGAAAGCATTTCCCGTATCCTCGCCGCCTGTGGCGCGGAGTTACGGAAGGTCTGCATTGTCAACGACCGGGGTATCCATATCTGCAAGTCCATGCTGGCCTACAAGGAACAGGGGGAGGGTAAGACTCCCGAATCCGAAGGGCTTAAAAGCGACCGCTTTGTAGGGGACTGGTACGTGCGGTTCAGCAGGGATTTGAAGGAGGAGGCCGAGGCCCTGGCAAAGGAAAAGGGGCTGGACAAGAAGGAGGCCGAGGCTCAGGCCCCCATTATGGGCAGGGCCCAGGAGATGCTCCGCAAATGGGAAGCGGGGGACGGGGAAACCGTATCCCTCTGGAAAAAGATGAACCAGTGGGCTGTGGAGGGAGTGAAGCAGACCTACGCCCGTACCGGGATCTCCTTCGATCAGTATTACTTTGAAAGCCAGACCTACCTCCTGGGGAGAGACGAGATCCTCAAAGGTCTGGAAAAAGGCATCTTCTA
>JAITEW010000042.1 GCA_031281855.1 Treponema sp. | reverse complement strand
AAACTCCCACGGCATGGTCCCGGAGCGCGCGGACTATTGTCATCGGCGGATCCGTCGGTTCGATTATCACCCCAAAGACCATCACGATTAAATTCGACCACGCTACCCTGTCCCTCGCGATACCGGTCGGGACCGATTTGTCGGACTGGATTACCAACCTTCCCACGGGTTTGTCGGCCCTGACTTCCGGCGCGGAAAAATGCGCGGAAGAGATCCAACTTACCATCAGCGGTATACCCCAGGCGGCTATTGATCAGCCGGTTTATGTAAAGGTTCCCGCCGAGTTTCTGCACAGGGCGCTTGATCTTGTTGTAAGACCCAATGATGATCTGCGCTTTGAAATTTTTGGCCTTTCGCTGAGTAATGTTCTGATCGGGGGCGCAATCAACACCGAAATTATTCCCAAGACCTTCACCGTTTATTTTGGCGCGGCCAAATTGCTGAGCGATGTTGCCAAGGATACGGATCTGTCAAAATGGTTTGGCAATCTTCCTTCCGGTCTAAAAGCCGTGGCAAACGAAACTGCCGTAGCGGGTTCTTCGTCACTGGGCGTAAAGGTAACCGGAACGCCGGTCGCCTATATCAACGAACCGATTAAGATCAGTATTCCCGCAAACATCATCTATACAGGCAGGGGTTTTGACGTTGCCAGAAATGACAACGCCCGTTTTGACGTTGGTTCTTTTGAATCGGAAATACTCAAGTATATAACCGAACAAACGCTGAACGATAATGAATGGCGGCTTCGGTCACCAAAACTCGTGGATGTAAAAGACTTTGAAGCTGTCGGCATTATACAGATAACCGCGCAGACCGTTGAGGAACTTGGTCCCGACGGGGCATATCACTGGAATGGCGAAGGCATCACCTACAGCAAGCTCCTTGCCGAAGCCAGAAAGCTGAACGCCCATGCGATAATCAATGTTGTCATTGATTATCGCGACGATACGACCAACACGATAGAACGCCGCCATGTGGTAGACGGTTATAAGTTTAGTCCGCAGGAACAGACGTTCCTCAAGTCGGACAAAAACAGGCTGGTCCTCGAAACCCAGGATGACGGTTCGCTGGTTCTTGTTGAACGTACCCACAGAACCGTACGTACCTATACCGGCAATGCCCTTGCCATTAAGTACAGAATTACCGACGTCGCGCCGTAAAACAAAAATAACAGCGGATTTGAAAACCGCCCTAAAGGCGGGGTATTAAACCCGCAGACGGAATGACTCTCCCCGCCGCAGAGCAGCGGGGTATCGTCGATCCGCAAGGTATGGATGTTATGCGGGTTTAATACCCTCTCAAACCAATATATAGTTGGTTTGAAACCGCCCCAGAGGGGCGGGGTATTAAACCCGCAGGCGGAATAAAGTCCCCTGCCGTTTACGGCAAGGGACTCCACTTTAGAGCTTCCGAAGCCAATATGGAGTATCAGCCGATATGGAGCATCAACGGTTTTTTCCGATGAAACTCCTTCTGCATGTTTGTTGCGCTCCCTGCTCTGTAATGTGTATTGAAACCCTGAGAAGCGAGGGCGTTGAGCCGACACTGTACTGGTATAACCCGAACATTCATCCGTTTACCGAATACAGGAACCGCAGGGACTGCCTGGTAAGTTACGCTAAAAATCTTGCGCTTACGCTTGTCATGGAAGATCGCTACGGCCTTAAAGATTTCATTGTGGAATATCCTTTTGCCGATTCCGGCCGTTGCGGGTTTTGTTACCGCCTACGCCTTGAAAAGGCGGCCTGCGCCGCAAAAGAACGGGGTTTCGACGCGTTCTGTACAAGCCTGCTTATAAGCCCCTATCAGGATCACGAACTGCTTAAAAAAACGGCGCTGGCAGCGGCGGAACGCTACGGCGTTGAATTTCTATACCGGGACTTCAGGCCCTTTTTCCAGGAAGGTCAGGCAAAGGCCAGGGCCGCGGGCTGTTATATGCAGAAATACTGCGGCTGTATCTTCAGCGAAGAAGAACGGTACTGCGGGCCACAACGTCCGGCTCAGACTGTTTCAAAACGCTAGTTTTCTAAACACAGCCTCACCTGATGCAGATTTCCGCCGTGCTGGTAAAGCCGTTTTGCCTCATATACCTTTCAATGCCCGCGATGATTTCCGCCATTACGCCAGGCCTTGCGAACGTGGCCGATCCTGTCTGAACCGCCACCGCGCCGGCCATGAGGAATTCCAGGGCGTCATTGGCGCATGCGATACCCCCGACGCCTACAATGGGTTTTGGCCGCAGGACGTCGTACAATTCCCAGACCATGCGCAAGGCTATGGGCCGTATGGCGGGACCGGAAAGGCCGGCAAAGGTATTGTCGAAAACAGGTCGCCGCCGTACCTTATCTATAGCCATGGCCTTGAACGTGTTGACCAGTGAAAAGGCGTCCGCTCCGGCGGTGGCGCAAGAACGGGCGACCGCCGTAATGTCCGGGGCGTTAGGCGAAAGTTTTACCATAAGCGGCGTGCAGGGGGCCGCCTTCCGTACCGCCAGGGTAACGGCCGCTGCTGCCGCGCCGTCAAGGCCAAAGGCCATGCCGCCGGCCTTGACGTTGGGGCAGGAAATGTTAAGCTCGATCATGTCGACGGCGGCATCGTTAAGCAGTTTTGCGCCTTCCGCGTATTCGTCAACGTCTTCTCCGGCAAGATTAACGATCACCGCGGGTCCAAGCTCTTTCATCCGGGGCAGCTCTTTTTCGATGAAGGCTTCGATGCCGGGATTTTCAAGGCCTATGGAATTGAGCAGCCCCGACGGCGTTTCGCAGAGCCGTTCTCCCTGGTTACCTGCCTTCGGTCGCAGGGTAAGGCCCTTGGTACAGATTCCTCCCAGAGCAGAAACGTCAAGCAATCCGGCATATTCGCTTCCGTAGCCGAAAGTGCCCGACGCGGCAATCACCGGATTCCTCAGTCTAATTCCGGCGATGTCAACGGAAAAATCCGGCTCAGTCATGGGTTTCCCCGTAGATTTCCCCGGCGGAAAAGATTGGCCCGTCGGCGCAGCACCTTCTGTTGCCGCCGCGTGTTTCCACCGTACAGCCGAGGCACGCGCCGACTCCGCAGGCCATGCGCCGCTCCAGGCTTACATAGCAGGGAACCGCCGCGGCCCCGCAACGCGCCGCCAGCACCCTGAGCATGGGCTCCGGGCCACAGGCGTAAACGGCGGAATGATCCGCCGGATTGATAAAGTCCGGGATACGCCCGCAATGGATGGAGGGAGAATTGGCAACAAAATCGCCACGCCTTCCCCCTGGGCGGCGTAGCGCTGTCGCCCCTCCTCTCCTGAAGATTTCTCCCTCACCCCCCCCCTCGAAGGCGAGTACCAGCCTGCGCGCCGCGAAAGCTTCTTCCAGAAGCTTTTCACAGGCAAAGCCTTTTTTGAAACCGGCGTAAAAGTCAAACCGGCAAGCCTCTTCCTTTCCCGTCGTATTTTCTGCAAGTTCCCGGGCCAGGGCAAGAAGGGGAGCGACTCCGATCCCTCCGCCGACAAGAGCCGGAACTTTCTTTTTGTCTGCGGCCTTTACCGGAAAATCGGCCCACGCGTTTCCCAGAGGCCCGGTTAATTCGGCCTCATCGCCGCTCTTCATCCGCGACAACTCGTTTGTTCCCTTCCCCCTAAGGGCAACAAGAAAGCTAATCGTTCCGGCAGGTCTCCGGCAGGCAACACTAAGAGGTCTTGAGAGGAACAGGGAACTGCGGGCCGACCGAATCATAAAAAACTGACCGGCCCTGGGCACAGGTCCCGGCCAGGAAAAATCCAGGCGGAAAATTTCTTCCGTCAAAAAAACGTTTTCCAGCGCTTTACAGGGGAGACTCTGCCTGGCATACGGGTTTTGGGACATCTTTCGTCATAGTATCTTGTTTTTTCCGCCGGCGTAAGGGCTTTGATCCGGGGTTCCGTTGATCCAGGGCCGAATCGAACGGCCGACCTGCCGCTTAGGAGGCGGCCGCTCTATCCCCTGAGCTACTGGACCTTTTGTTTATATATACAATTCCAGTCCAACTCTGTCAACAACCCGGTTTACCAGAAAACATGCCGTTCCATTGACTATTTTCTCATTTCCGGCTAGATTATAGATTCTAGATTGATCCCAGTGGACCCTCCGTAAAATCGCCGTCGGGCGGGGTTTCGCGGAGGTTTCCTGAATATAGAGGAGTTGTTCCCATGAAACGGACGTATCAACCCAGTAAGGTAAAACGAAACCGTAAATTCGGGTTCCGGGCCAGGATGAAGACCCGGGGAGGACGGCTT
>JAITEW010000367.1 GCA_031281855.1 Treponema sp. | reverse complement strand
CCCGCCTTTGCCGGGAGTATCTGCCCTGTCAAAAACTAAAACCCTTCGCCTCTGAGCAGCTTCTGTTTCTGCTTCATGTAATAGGTAAAGTTCTCCAGGGAAATATCGGGAGGCACGGTATGATCCACTGTGGGGATAAATCCACCTTCTTCAATAAGGGGGATCATGGTCCGCAGGTGTTCGTCAATGACAGCAGGGCCGGCTGCTATACAGCGTTTGTCAACAGCGCCCCAGAGGCGGAGATCCTTGCCGTATTTCGCCCTCAGGGCTACGGGGTCCATGCTCTCGGCGGCGCGCTCAATGGGCCAGATGCCGTCAACCCCGGCTTCCATAAGAAGGGGGATCAGGGGTTCGGGGTTTCCGTCGGTATCGACAATAACATAAGGAACGCCTTTGCTCTTGATAAAGTCCACCAGCCGCCGCATGCGGGGGAAAATATAATGCCGGTAATGTTCGGGGCTGAGGAGGGGGCCTGATTTCATGGACATATCTTCATTAATAAAGACGTAATCCACTGCGATTTCGTCCAGCACAGGCCGCAGAGTTTCTATGGTAAAGTCAGCGGTGAATTCCATCATGCTGTCGCAAAGCGCGGGCTCGTCATACCATGCATAAGAAAGGTTTTCCGTTCCCATCCACTCCCTGGCGCGCCAGTAGAAACCCAGAGTGGAGCAGTTTCTTCCTGCTATCAGCACATGCTGCCGGTTCTTCCATCCCTGGAGGCGGAATTCCTTCCAGCCCTGTTCGTAACGGGCTGCCTGGCCGGCAATATAGCGGGACTTGAGGGCCTCAAAATCCGCAAGGGTCTCTACCGGGAAAGAGAGGTACTGGTCCATGGACATGCGGGATCTTCCCACAGAACCTTCAAGAAGCGCCTTGGTCACAATGCCGATGCCGTTCCTGATAATCTCGTACTTGTCGGTACGTTCAATCACTTCCTCAGGAAACTGGGGCAGCATGGAAAGGTTGATGGGGATGTATTCTCTGTTGTCAAAGCCGAAGTAATCTTCCCCGGTGAACCAGTCCCAGCGCAAAAGCCTCCGGTCAAGACCTTCCTTTTCCCAGCGTTCCACGGTTTGGGGCCATACGCCTACTTCCCAATTGGGTACTTTATCGGGTTTGCGGTATTCCATTACAGCGAGAAAATTTTCCCTGTTAGTCATGATACTCAGTTTCTCCTCTTCTTTCCCGTCCGTTTAGTCAAGCCGGATCTTGTTCTCTCTCATCAGGGTAACTTTTACCTGCCCTGTTGAATGACGGCCCTCAAGGGACACGTCCACGATAAGCTCCAGCTTCGCGCCGCTGAAATAGTGGGCGTCAAACGTAAACTCCGCTTCGGCCTTGAAACCGACCAGGTTGTTCAGGGGCTTGAGAACGCTTTCACCGTTCAGGATCTCAATTCCTTCAGGGGCATAGAGGCTTATCTTTGCCCACTGCTGCTGCCGCATGGTATGGGAATTGGTTACCGTCACCCTGATGGTTCTTGGCTCGGCGGAATTGAAAAATACCGAATTATTGTAATCCACCATGATGTTAAAGGCCGGGAAGCTCCGGCGCACGATGTAAGGCGGCAGGGCGGTTAGTTCCGCCACAGGGAGCTCTTCGTTCTTTCCGCCGCCGTTCATTAAATGGAGGTAGTCTTTCACGGTATTGCAGAAAAGGGCGTCCCCTTCAAGGCACTTGATGGTCATGCCGCCTGCTGCGAGGATATCGCAGAATTCCTGCCCCAGGAAACCGGGGACCGCGCGTATCACCCGGTCCGTAAGCTCCGTAACCGTATTGGGCGCCCAAATGCCGCCGCTGGTTTTGTCGATGCACATAGTGACGATTTTGCCGTCCACCGGCTTGGTCCACTTTTCCGGCAGTTTGGCGGCGCCTGAAATGATCCCCAGCAGGGCCCCAAGGGTCGCGCAGGTGCAGTCCGTGTCTTCGCCGCAGGCGTTGGCCAGACAGAGGGACTTCCCGAAGTCCCCTTGTCCGTAAAGCAGGCCGGCAACGGTAAAGCCGATGTTTTCAGGGGCGTCGAAGCCGGGAGCGCCAATTTCCATGCCTTCGTTGCCTTCTTTTTTAATTTCATTGAGTTTGCAGCCCTGGATGCCAAAAGTCCCGGGGGCCTCGTTGTGTATCTTTTTGCGGGCTTCAAGGAAATCCACGCCGGTTTTGTAACATTCCACCGCTTTTTTAATACACCGCGCCACGGCCCCATTGGCGGGAATATACGACAAGCCGATTTCAATGAGCTTGAAAGGATCGCTTTCCACAAAAGCCGCGCTCTGTATAGCGGCGCAGAACACTTCCCCGTACATCCCGTCGCCTTGGTGATCCACAATGGCATCCTCGTAGGCGTAACGGGCCGCAAGCTGGGGCAGTCCCGGCGCCAGGCAGGCCCATATTTCTGAACGGATAAAACAGCCGCAGCTATCTTTGTAGGTATTGTCGATGAGGCCCGCCAGGGGGGGCTCAAGCCCTGCCCGGAGATTCGCCTTCCCTGTGCCGTATTCCACCCAGTTGGGAATTACAAAAGAAAGCCAGTAATCCCCCAGAATGGAAGCGTTCACGTTCCGGCCATAGCGTTCCACCGCCGCGAGCCAGACTATCTGCAAATCCAGATCGTCATTCGGCGGCGGCCCTTTGGAAAGATCCTGAACATAGAAATCCGCGTTGTTTACCTGCCGCTTTCCCTCAAAGGGAGCGCCCAGTACCCCGCCGATGTTCTTGCCCGCCCAGCAGCCCATCACCTTGTCCCGGTACGTTTTGTAGTCTAACAGCATAAAAGCCTCCTATAAAAAACTATTTTCATATACGCAAGCATGACCTTTATCCTCTTCATACTCAAGACCTTCTCTGCCGCTTCCCCAGGATCTTCCCGTCAGCAGAGCGGTAGGGGTTTCGTACATTTCTAAGCCAGGTCTGGTACGCGGCGCTGTTCTCATAATAGCCGTCAAGGCCCTTGAAGGACGAGGCTTCGTCGCAGCGGTAGAGTTCCATCAGAACCGGGAAGAGAGGGGAATCCATGACCTCTCCTGTCCGGGCAAGGGGGAGGCGCTTCAGCGCCGCAGGGAGCATGTGGTTTTTTACAAGATAGAAAACATCCGCTTTCAGGGCCGGATCGAATTCCAGGCGTTCCATAAAGCGGCGGGCAGCCCAGGCGCCCAGTTCGGCGTGGCCGTCGAAACGGCGGTTCCCTGAAGAACCCGAGAGGGGCTTGCCTGCGTCGTGAAGCAAAAGACCCAAGGAAAGCCTGAGGTCGTAGCCGTCCCCTGGAAGGGGTTTTCTGTGGCGGAAGGTTTCCAGCGTGTGGTTCCATACGTGTCCTTCAGGGTGGAATTCCTTGGAATGATCTACGCCGTCCATGGCCGCAAGCTCGGGCCAGAATTCGGCAATAAAGCCCGAGGCCCTGAGAAGCTCAAGCCCCGGACCGGGATGAGGGGAACTGAGGATGCCCGAAAGAACCATGCGCTGTTCCTCCGGTTTCGGGGGCGTACCGCCTGAGCCCCGGAACAGAGCGGCTATCCTGCCAATCTGGCCAGCGGGGGTTTCGGCGCCGCCGTAACGCGCCAGGATAAGGGCAGCCGCCATAAGGGCGCGGTATCGCCCTGCGCCGAGGTTGACATCCTCCCACCAGGGACTGCTGAGGGAACCGCTTCTTATTTCCCTGAGCAGAGGATAGACCCCCCGGGGGTCCCGGAAACGCATTGCCCGCAGATCCTGGGAAAATTCCAGAAGAGGAAAAACAGCAGCCCGAACCGGATTATCATCAATAAAAAAGGAATTAAAGGAATTTTCCCGCCTGGCGGTACAGTAAAAGTAGAAATCCCGGCCTTCATGTCTCACTGCGCCATCGGCCAGGTCAGGTCCGGGGAAACGCAGCCCCTCAAAGAGCCGGGCCAGGTCCTGGATTTCCGCGTCAGTTTCAACCAGCGCGAAAGGGAGGGGTTCCCGGCCAAGGTAGCGGTCTATGGCGCTAAAACCCAGGAGCCCTGCGGCATACCCTTCCCCTGTGAGGGTTTCGTATACCGGTGCGGTTCCGGTTATAACCGCGGCAGCGCCACAAACCTGAGCCATAGATTCACCTCCGGAAAACGCTGGTTATACCTCCGCGAGAGCCTCAATTTCCACCAGCACATTCCGGGGAAGCTGCTTAACCGCCACTGTGGAGCGGGCGGGTTTTCCGGTAAAGTACTGGCTGTAAACTTCGTTGAAAGCGGCGAAATCACCCATATCCGCCAGAAAACAGGTGGTTTTTACCACTTTCGCCAGGCCGGACCCCGCGGCTTTCAGCACCGCTTCGAGGTTTTTGATCACCTGGAGGGTCTGGGCTTTGATATCCTCCCCGGTAACCTGTCCCGATTCCGGCGACAGGGGAATCTGCCCGGAAGTAAATACCAGACTCCCTGAAACCATAGCCTGGGAGTAAGGGCCGATAGCAGCGGGAGCCCCGCTGGTCTGAATCACTTTCATACTGATAAGTATAACTCCCTTAAAGCCTTTATTGCTAGGGAGCGCGGTAACAAGCTCACTTATCTATAACCGGGTAAAATGCTATACTAACAACGAGGTTTATTTATGAAAAAGATTTTGATATTCATCACATTGACGCTGTTTGCCGCAGGCGCGGTTTTTGCCCAGGTATCCAGGGGAAGCAACGCCTGGGTAAACGCCAAGTCGGTTACGGTAAAATCATCTACAGGGTTTTTCGCCTCTACGAGGGGCAAACTGACCTACGGGGACCAGGTGGCGGTGGTCCAGGTAAACGGTAAATACGCCGAAATCCGGGCGGCAAATAACGCCGTTTCGGGCTGGGTCGCTGTTGCCAATCTGAGCGCCAAACGCATCGTGGCTTCCGGCAGCGGTTCAGGCGCGTCGGCCAGCGAAATAGCCCTGGCCGGGAAAGGCTTTAACCAGGAAGTTGAAAACGCCTACAAGGCTGAAGGGGATCTCAACTACGCGGATGTGGACAAGACCGAAGCTGTTACGGTTTCCCAGGAGGATCTCTACAGATTCGTGACCGAAGGCCGTCTCAAGGCCGGAGAGTAATATGAAAAACAGGCTTTCTTTTTTCATTATGCTTTGTTCAGTTACAGCCATCGCGTTTGCAGTTCTTTTTTCCTGCTCGTCTATGGGAACCATAGCCGGTATAGGCGCCCAGGTTGCCGCCGCCGCAGGGGTTATCAACCAGAGCACCGCCGACACTATAAGCAAGTCCAGCGACGCCATCAACCAGGCAGGGGAGGCGTTTGAAAAAGTCAGGGAAGACATCACGCCGGAACAGGAATATTACATTGGCCGGGCTGTGGGCGCCAATATCCTTACTAATTACAAATTGTACGCCGGAAGCCCCGCTCTTACCGCGTATCTTAACCGTATATGCAACGCCATTGTCATCAACTCCGAACAGCCTGAGATTTACAACGGCTACCATGTAAATATTCTGGATTCCGGCGAGATTAACGCCTTTGCCACTTCCGGGGGGCACGTCTTTATCACCCGGGGCCTTATAGCCTGCGCGGATTCGGAAGACGCCCTTGCGGGGGTTATCGCCCACGAGATCGCCCATATCCAGGAAAAGCACAGCCTTAAAGCGATCAAGTCCAGCCGGTTCTCCCAGGCGGTTCTGGCGACCGCTTCCGCCGCAGCGGTGACTGCCGGAAACGCGGGAGCCTCAGTGGGAGGCATGAACCTGGCGGATCTGACGAGCGCTTTTAACGAGTCGGTCAACGATGTGGTAACTACGCTGGTCAACAATGGCTATTCCCAAACCCAGGAATTCGACGCCGATTCCAAGGCCCTCAAACTCATGGCCGGCGCCGGCTACGAACCTTCGGCCCTTATCGACATGCTCCGGTCTCTGGAAAAGAACCAGGGCTCCCATCCCGGGGGCTTCAATAAGACCCACCCCAGCCCGGCGCAGCGCATCTCCAGCGCCCAGAAAGCGGTAGGAAGCTACAAGGTTCCCGATACCCGGAGTTTCAGACAGGAGCGGTACCGGGCGGTGAAGTAGGGGCATATAAAAACTCTGCGCTTTAGTATAAATCTGACTTGACCCTTTTGTCCTAAAGGCGTAGCATAAAATCCATGTACCGGAAAACGGCAGAAACCCGCCCCTGCTATGCGGAGGCGGGGCTTAGTATGCCCGAATCTCAGGTGAATTCAAATTCTCTCTCTCTGTCTCTCTCTCTCTCTCTCTCTCTGTCTCTGTCGCTGTCTGTGTGTGTGTGTGTGTGGGTGTGGGTGTGTGTCT
>JAITEW010000366.1 GCA_031281855.1 Treponema sp. | reverse complement strand
ATTTGCCTTAAAAAAAGGAGAAAATAAAATGGCAGAGGAAGGAAAGACAACAGAGGGTTCGGGTAAAAAAGGAACCTTCGTAAGGAATGCGCTGTTGCCGTTGACGCTTGCGGGGATGTTGGCGCTTGGGGCGGGGACGGTGACGACGGCGTGCAAGGGTCCTTTTGACCAACCCGGCGGCACCGAACAACCCGGCGGACAGGAAGATGACGGCTATGGTCCATGGAGTGAATGGGGCGAATGGACGCTTGGGTCTCCAACGCTGGATGGTGTTTGGGAGGTTAAAGACCCCGCCACGATGGAAGATTCTGGAATAAAGGTTAAGCACCGCGTGCGTGAGGATCACCGGGAAAAAACCAGGACAAAGATGGATGATGAAGGCAAACTTGTAACCGATCGCGAATTTAATTATCGAACGGTGTCCAGTCGGGAAAACCCGGGGGTTGGGTTAATTCCGTCCTCATCATTACCGGCAGAGGAACGATTGTTACCAACGGAAGAGGTTCTTGCCGCTGGGTGGACATTGAATGAGCAGGGGGTGGAAATACCGCTCACTATAACCTTGCCGGAATGGACTTCGACAATGGTGGGTCAGCAAAATGTGGATGTGATTGGTATATTAGAACAATCATCATCTACAAAAGGGATATCCATTAGTGAGACTACCACTGCTATGGCGGGGGGGACTATAACGGGTTCGTTACAGGGTTTTTCGTATCAGGCACAAAATTTAAATGCGTGGTTTACCAATGCGAAAAACGCGGCTGCCCTTGCCGGGGATACCGGATTGGTGGGAATATTCAGTGCATTGGCGGACGCGGAGGCAGGAATAAAAAATCGGGTGCACGCGATGAACGGTTCCACAGGTAACAAAGTTACGGATTACAGCGCAAGTATAGATACCGAAATTGGCAATATACTGGATACGATTTTTGCCGGTGATACTGCCGGTCGCGCCGAATTCGACAAATGGTTTGAGGCCTATACAAAGGGGCAACGACTGGGCAGCCGCGATTGGAGAACAGCGGGTTTTACAACGGGACCTACCTATAGTTCAAATGATGCTGTTCCCGGTTACATTGAGGCCGTTCAGTATACCGGATTAGATGCTGGGTCTATGGGTGGTAACAACGCTTTCCAGCCATATGGGCGAGGCGTAGCTTTTTATGACGCTGTCACGAACGATAATAGATATGAATTTTTTATGGAAGAAATACAGTCCGGTTTAAAATCTCAAATTGTTACGGCATTGGGGCTGACGGGCGACAACAATGCAAACAAAATGGCGGAGGCATTGATTATCCAATTGGGTCAGGACAACGAAGAGTTCCGTGCCCTGATTGACGATTTCAAGACCAGGGAAACAGATTTATCGTATGCCTTAAATAGCAATTATGCACAGTATTTAACCGCCCAGGCGCAAACCCAATCCGGCATAAAGTTGGCGGGTCTAAAACGGTAAACAAACAAGCTAACCGCAACGGCAAAGAAAGAAGGGTAGAACTATCCTTTTTGTCCCTTGTTCGCCTTCCGCGCCGTTGCGGTTAGTTTCTTCCGAAAAACTAACGTTTTTCTTTGACTTTTTCTTTTTCTTTTATAATCTTAGCGTCCAGCTTGTCCATCAGCTTATCGATAGCCGAATGGAGGTCGAAGTCCGTTTCTTTCTGGTGTATCGAAACGCCCCAGCGGAAATTCACCGTTACTTCGGCGGAAAAATCCTTGTCCTTAGTCAGCGTAAACAGGAGATCCACAATCATGTTTTCAGCGTTATGAATCCTGGTGATCTTTTTGTCCAGGTACTCTCTGGTCTCTTCTCTCAGGGAAAAATGCACTGCTTTAATTTCTGTGTTCATGCTGTTCTCCTAAAAAATATGGTTTGTTATACACCCCGGCGCAACGGCCGGAAGGCAGTAGCCTTTAGCGCGCATACGAAGACCCCAGGTCCAGTTCTTTCCGGTATTTCGCCACCGTCCGCCTCGCAAGCGGGATGCCCCGTTTTGCCAGAAGATCCGCGATTTCGTTATCCGAAAAATTCTTCGCTTCAGAAGCGATAATCTCCCGCACAATTTCTTTCACCGCTTCTTTGGAGTATTGCGAACCTCCGGAACCGGGGCCGCTGATGGAATTGGTAAAAAAATGCCGCAGCTCAAAAATGCCCCATTCGGTCTGCACATACTTGCCGTTTGCGGTCCTGGAAATCGTGGACTCGTTGACCCCAAGCTCATGGGCAATGTCCCGCTGCGTCAAAGGGGCAATGTACTTAGGGCCGTTTACAAAAAAAGACCGCTGGAATTCCACGATAGCCCTCGTAACCCTCAAAAGCGTGTGGTTCCGGTCGTTAATAGCCTGGATAAACCACCGGGCTTCCTTGATGTTTTCCCTCACAAAATCCCTTACCGGCTTGCCCCCCTCTTTCCCGCCAGAAAGCTGCATAAAAAAAGGATGCAGCCCGAGCACCGGGATCTCCTCGTCGTTCAGGATAATAACAAACTCCCCTTCTTTTCGTACCACCTGCACGTCGGGAACCACAAAGCGGGTCTCGGCTGAAGAAAACCGCCTGCCCGGGAACGGGGAAAGATCCTTAAGCCTGATGAGCATGGCCCGGATTTCCTCTTCTTTACGGCCGATTCTTTTGGCGGCTTCGCCGATCTTCCCGCGCTCAAGAAGGTCCAGGCAGTCCAGGAGGTCAGCGATGCCTTCTGGCGGGTCCTGCAAAAACCCAATCTGGATTCGCAGGGATTCCTTATAATCCGCAGCGGCGCAGCCCTGGGGGTCCAGGGACTGCACCAGTTTCAGAGCCCTCCCGGCAGAGGCGGAACTTGTGTTTTTCAAAAGCGCTTCAAGAGGCTCCTTGTGAAACCCGTCTTTGTCCAGGTTCTGAATGATGAGTTCCCCAATGCGCCGGGTCTCCTCGTCCGCAGGCTCCAGACGAAGCTGCCAGAGCAGATGTTCCTGAAGGGTCTCGGGCCGTGAAAGAACGCCCTCGATAAAACGGCGCCGCTCGTCGGCAGCTTCGTCCCCTCTGCGGCTGGCAAACCCGGAATCGGAAGAGGTTTCAAAATACTCCTCTTCTTCTTTCCCGGGCTTTATGGCGTCGTCCAGGGAAACAGTGCTGTGATCCTCCACCACCTCAAGCGCCGGGTTTCTTTCTGTTTCTTCTTCGATTTTTTCCCGCAGCTCCACGATAGGCAGTTCCATCAGCTTGATGGACTGGATAAGCTGCTGGTTCATTCTGAGACGCTGTTCCTGGACCATTCCCGGACGCTGAAGCTGCATAGTAAAACTATCATTCCGTAACGGCGGTTTGTCAAGATTCCTATTTTCCTGTATCGTAAAGCCCAAGGGGGATGTTTATGAACAGTATACCAGAGCGCCTTGCGGCCCTGGGCGTGGGAATTCCGGAGATTCTGCTTCCCAGGCCCGGTATTGACCTTGAAAAATGGGCTGTTATAGCCTGCGACCAGTTCACCCAGGACCGGGCGTACTGGGAAAAGGTCAAAGCCTTCGCCGGAACTTCTCCGTCAACGCTGAACCTCGTTTTCCCGGAGCTTTACCTTGAGGACCCTGCCGGAAGGGACGCGAGGATACAGGAGATCCGGCGCTCAATGCGGACCTATCTTGAAGAAGGCGTTTTCTCCCCCCCAAAGCGCTGCATGGTCTATATCGAACGGAGCACCCCGCGGCGCCCGTTACGGCAGGGGCTGGTCCTGGCGCTGGATCTGGAACGCTACGACTGGTCGCCCGACGCCCGGCTCCCGGCCAGGGCAACCGAGGGAACCATAAAGGAAAGGCTGCCCCCAAGAATGAACATACGCCGCGGCGCTCTGCTGGAAACGCCCCATATCCTCCTCCTTATGGATGACGAAGAATGCGCCATACTTCCGGGGCTTGCAAAAAAGGCAAAAACCCCTCTCTACGATACCCCTTTAATGATGAATTCAGGTTCCGTAAAAGGCTGGGCCCTTGAAGGGGACGATCCCTGGGCTCTGCTGGCTGAAGGTCTCGAAAGGCTGGCCGGAAACGCCCCGTCCCGCTACGGCACAGAGGATGCCCATCCGTTTCTGTTTGCCGCAGGGGACGGCAACCATTCGCTGGCTGCCGCTAAAGGGATATGGGAGGAATACAAACAGGCCCACAAGGGTGAAAAAAACCTGGAAAACCACCCTGCCCGGTGGGCCCTGGTAGAGCTGGAAAACCTCTACGATCCTGGGATCAGTTTCGAGCCCATACACCGGGTGCTCTTCGGCGCCAGCCGGGATGCGGTGCTGGAGGCCCTTTCGGCGCTGCCGGATTTTTCCGTCCGTTCTGTAAACGCAGACGCAGGAGGCCCGGGGGGCAAAGCGGAACTCGTGCGGGCCGTACAGGAAACCGGAACCAAAGGAAACCGCCTGGGGTTTATCGCCCCCTGCAAGGACGGCCTTTCCCTGAGCCTCATTGAAACCAGCGCTTCCGGTATCGCCACGGCTTCCCTCCAGCCCTTGCTGGACGATTTTGTCAGGACCCACACAGGGGCTTCGATAGACTACATCCACGGCGAAGAAGAACTCTTCCGTCTTGCCGCCAGTCCTGACAGGCCCGCGCTGGGCCTCCTCCTGCCGCCGGTTCAGAAAAAGAGCCTTTTCAGGACTACAGCCCAAACCGGCCCCCTGCCCCGGAAGAGCTTCTCCATGGGATCGGCGGAAGAAAAACGCTTCTATCTTGAATGCCGGAAGCTCTTCGGCTGATAATAGGGTATGAAATCTTTTACCAAAGAACTGTGGTTCAACACCAGAAAGCCCCGGGAGTTCATCAATATTACCGGCCAGGTGGAAGCCCTGCTTGAGGAATCGGGGATAAAGGAAGGGCTCTGCCTGGTAAACGCCATGCACATCACATCCAGCGTTTTTATCAATGACGATGAATCCGGCCTGCATCACGATTTCGACGTGTGGCTGGAAAAGCTCGCGCCTCACGAGCCGGTAGCCTCTTACCGCCACAACACCGGTGAAATCAACGCCGACGCCCACATGAAGCGCCAAATTATGGGCCGCGAAGTCGTAGCCGCAGTAACCCAAGGCCGCCTCCACTTCGGCCCCTGGGAGCAGATCTTCTACGGCGAATTCGACGGCCAGCGCCGCAAGCGGGTGCTGGTAAAGATCATCGGCGAATAAGCCCCCGGGTTTGAAGTAATGGATCGGGGGAGGGAGTGGTGGCCGTCCTATTGTTCTGTCCTCTTGTAAAAGAGGCGGTTTTTGGGGTATAGTCTGAAACGCCGCTTAACGCGGCGCGCTAGCCGGCGGCGCGCGCTGGGCTGACTAAAGTCAGCCCGCCTGTGCGGACGGCGGTGGAATTTATGTGCGCTAACGCGTGCTGACTTTTTTTAATCAACGCCGCTTAACGCGGCGCTTTTGCCGGCGTGGTGGAATGGTAGACACGGCAGACTCAAAATCTGCTGTCCGCGAGGATGTAAGAGTTCAAGTCTCTTCGCCGGTAACTGGTTCTGTAAGGTCCTGTGGCTAAGTTTATACGCCGCCTAATTCCGGTAGTCGATAATTTCCTGTTCCACTCC
>JAITEW010000302.1 GCA_031281855.1 Treponema sp. | reverse complement strand
AAGCCGGAAACGCCTGGTACGCGGCCTACGAACCCACCCTTATCCCCCATACCCCCGCGCAGACGCTGGCAAAAGACGAAGCCCGGGCTGCAACCGAAGCGGTGGTCCGCCCCTTCGTGGGCCAGTGGCTTATGTGGAAGCAGGTGACCAACCAGGAGCGCGAGGCGGGGCAAACCGGCGGACGTGCACGGCATCGAGATCCGCCGGGCCTTCCGTACCGAACCTCCTGAAGACATTGACCGGGACCTGCCGAACTCTACCTTTGACCCCAACAGCCCCCATACGCTGGAGTTTAGCGAATCGGACCGAGGGAAGCGGATCTACATGGCGGGCCGCTGGGAAATAGAACGCGAAGGGGAAAAAGGCAAATACGGAGACATCACCACCGCGATTGTGCCGTGACCCGCAACAAATAATTGCGTATTCCACATGCCAACAAAAGCGCCTTCCCCGGCCGGGAGCGGGAGGTTTGTTAGCAGCATCGCATAATGTGTATATTATACTTAATGAAGAAAAACCGCTCCCGGCTCTGGCTATTTCCCCTGCTGCTTTTAGCCGCCTGCACGTTCCGCCAGGAACGCGGCGTCAGGTATACCCTCGTTCCCCGCGAAGGGGCGGTTCCTTCCCCGGAGCTTTCAGCGGAACTGGCCCGGAACTTTACCGCCCAAACAGCCCAGGGGGGCCTGGGCGCCAACAGCGACGGCAGCGCCAGCGTCCTGGATTTTGAAGGCCGCGAACGCCTCAGGTTTTACGCCTTTCCCCAAGAGGGCGAAGATGCGGCCCCAGGCGGATGGATAGCCCTTAGCCCCAAAGGTTTTTACACCGCTTCTCTTGCAAGTAATTTTATTTATGGCGCTTCTTTCATAACCGTAGACAACGGTACAAAAAAGTTTTCCCTAAGCCAGTTTTCGGAAAGCCTCTTCAGGCCCGACCTGATAGACGCGCTTCTCCAGGGACGTGACGCGGGGGAAGGGCTGGACTCGCTGCTCAGGCAAGAAAACCTGCCGCCTGAACTGGCTTTTTCGGAACCTCCTGTTGCTATCATACAAAGGGACGGAACGCCTGAAGGTATCCTGAACATGACCGTAACCGATTCAGGAGGGGGTATTGGGACTGTAGCGGTTTTCAGCGGCAGCCTGGGGCGGCACAGGCTTTTGGCGCTTTACGATAGTGAAACAATCCAAAGCCGGAAGTACAGGGAAAAAAACAGGGACCGCATTGACGTTGAAATCAGGATTCCCCTGGAAAGCGGAACAAAGGCTGTTGGGGTTTCTGTTTTCAACCGCGCAAGGACCGCTGAGTCCGAAAGGCGCTTTATCGAACTACCGGAACCTGTTGGCGGAACAGCTCCCGCTTCCGGGACGGTTCCGGGTATTGAAATTGAAGAGGCTGCAACGATTCCAGGGGAAAAGCCGGCGCTTGAAGTGCTTGTAGCGGCGCCGGGCTTGGCTTTTACCGGAGAGCGTTTCGCGCGGCAGGAACAGGGCAGCCTCTATTCAAAAGTGCGCGTCAGCAGCCCGGAAAGCGCCTTGGACGGGGAATCAGGGGCCGGAAACATGCCCGGTCTCTTTGGTTCCCTGAAAGCAGAGCTTAACCGGGACGATGTGTTCGTGCTCTGCCTCCCAGGCCCCGCGGGGCTGGACGGTAGAGGGGACTGGCGCTTCTCTTTTCCCGGTGAAGCAGGCAGGGCAGAAGGGGCTTTTGGGAAATGGGAGCTTCTGGAGAACATGCTCAAGCTGCGGAACCGGCGCACTATCCTCATATTCTCAGGAGGCCGGCAGTTTTCGGGGCCTGAAAAAGAAGCCGGCTTCACGAGGCTCCGGGCCTGGCTTGGGGAACAGGCGTTTTTGGCAGTTCTCCCGGAGCCGGAACTCCTTTCAGGAGTCCTGGAAAACCTGCCCCCCGGGCCGGAGCAGTACCTTAGCGCAAGGGAATTTATCGGCCTGATAGAGGGAGCCGCCGGGACTGCGGGGTTCGGGACAGCAGGCGGCGTCCTCTCTTCCGTTCCTGCCTGGGATTTTCCCTTTCTGGACCGCTGGCCGGGGTTCGGGGAGATCCGCATGCAGACCATGGCCTCCGGTTCGGTCATAATCGATGATTTTGATAACGCCTCCCAGGCCCTGACTTTCGGGGAAACCCTGGTGCGGAAGGTTCCTGCAGGGCAGTACAGGGTATCCATGTCGTACCGCAACGGACGCCGGGAGACCAAAGAGGTGGACGTGCGCAGCATGGGCAGTTCCTGGGTAACCTTTAACTATGTGCCGGATCTCCTTGCAGGGGATCTTAAAGGGGCCGTTCCGCTTTTCGGGGTCAGCATCGCTGAACTCAACCCGGCGAATTACCGGAACCCGGATCCTGAAGTTTTACGGGTCATGGCCCCCGGGTGGCAGCTTGCTTTTTTATCAGGTGAAGATCTGTACAAAAAAGGAAATTACGACCAGGCAATTTCGGAATACACCAGGGCTATAGGCTTAAAAAGCGACTATACCGGCGCCTATGTTTCCCGCGGGAACGCGTACCGCAAAAAAGGGGACCTCAGCAGCGCTATTGACGACTACACCAGGGCGTTGAAGCAAAAGGCAGACTACGCGGAGGTGTACAATTACCGGGGCTACCTCTACAGCCAGCAGAAACGTTTTAACCTGGCCATTGCCGACTATACCCAGGCGATAAAATACCGCAGCGGCTATGCCGACGCTTTTTTCAACCGCGCTTGTGCGTATATTGAACTCAGGGACTGGGACAAGGCTATCGCTGACTATACCCAGGTGATCCGCCTGGAACCCTCTAACGCCACAGCCTACAACGAACGCGGCAATGCGTGGCATTACAAAGAAGACTACGATAAAGCCATCGCCGACTACACCCAGGCCCTAAAGTTCAGGCCCGGTTACGCTCTGGCCTACCGGAGCCGGGGCAGCGCCTGGTACAGCAAAGGGGACCCTGAAAAAGCCGAAGCCGATTACCGTGCAGCCGGACCATGAGGGGCCCTCCCGGGCACGCTAGACGGCCGTCGCCTTTTTTTACGGACGCCCCGGCGTCGCCTTTACCGGTATGACGCCGTATGCCTGCCCGGGAGGCCCCCTCATGGTCCGGCTGCACGCTCTATGTGGAAGATACCTGCCGGGTTAGTCCTACACCCAGAGCGGCTAAACTTGACCCGCACTTTGCGGGAAATACCGGGAGCGGGGAAAATTCCGGGAAAAACATTTGGAATTCCCCGCCGGAGCGTATGACCGACTTGACGCAAGCGTCAAGTCGGTCGTAGCGTAGGCGGACTCTACAAGCGTTTTTCACGGGGTTTTCACCGCTCCCGGGCTGTCAATGCGTGATTACGGGTCCAGTTTAGGTAGCCGGAGCCGGTTCCATTAGTTCTGCCAGTTCTTCTTCGCTGTCGGCGATGATGCTGGCTGCCAGGAAGCGGGCGACTGCGGTTTCAGTAGTGTAAGGCCCCAGAGGAACCGCGCCGGCGCGCCAGAGTTCCCGGGAAGTGGCGTAGCCGGAAAAGTCCACGATGCCTTCCTGCTGGGAAGAGCAGTAAAACCGGGCGTTCCGGCGCTTGCCTATGGTAAAGGCCCGCTTGAGGGAATACGGGCCTTCCCGGAAGCCTGCGGTTCCGGTATCGTAAAGTTCAAGGAAGAAATTCTTCACCCCCTGGTCCATAAGGGAAACGAGGTAATCCGAACGGAGTCCCGGATAGATCCTGATTACGCACATGGAATTTACCGCGTCTTCCAGGAGCTGTGAAAGCACATAGCGGTCCGCCTCCAAAGGGCCTGTAAGCAGGGAGGAACCTTCGAATATGGGCCGTTCGGTGTTCCAGTTTCTGAACTGGTCAGCCCCAAAGCCTATGCGCTCGAATTTGAGGTTCAGCGGCGAAAGCACTTTGCCGCCATGGGCCACATAGACCCCTTTCGGCTTGTTAGAAGCCAGGGTGACCGCTTTCTGCATGGTCCTGGCCGCCTCCGCGGTCCTGTCCGGAGTTGAGGACGACGCTGCCAGCACAATAGGGGCCCCGGAGTCGGCGAAAAGCCAGTAAAGCAGCGGAGCGGTGTAGGGCAGGGTATCGGTTCCGTGGGCGACTACAATGCCGTTGGCTGTTCCTGAATCGAGTTT